>NZ_JFJV02000020.1:0-24070 GCF_000611145.1 Cupriavidus sp. SK-3
GCGCGGGTGTCCGCGCCGAGCAGCTCGAACAAGGTTTCAACCGCGCCATGACCGCCGCCACGGGCGTCGCCGGCCTCGGCGTCGGCAGTTCAGGCGCCGACGCCTCCTTGCTGAAGCGGCTGGAAACGCTGCACAAGGAACAGCGCATCAACGAACGGCTTGAGCGCCTGAAGGCCGGGCGCGACGGTATCCGCTCCTGAGCACCGGACAACAAACGCCGATCCCGACCGATTCAGCACAAAAAGAACCCAAATGAATCAGCTGTTATTGCCGGGCAATGCCCCGTTCGTGGTGGCGATTGGCCTGATGGCATTGATCGGCGTGCTGGAGGCGCTGGCCCTGCTGCTGGGCCTCGGCCTGTCGCAGCAGGCCGACAGCTTCCTCGTCACCCATTTCGCCATCGACCACAGCGACGCCAGCGCGGCCGATGCGGGCGCGATCGGCCAGTTCCTCGGCTGGCTGCATGTGGGACGCGTGCCGCTGCTGATGCTGGTGATCCTGTTCCTGACGGGCTTCGCCATCGTCGGCCTGGTCCTGCAATGGGTGCTGGCCGCGGCGGCCGGCCACCTGCTGCCGGTGCCGGTGGCGGTCGTGCTGGCCACGCTGGGCGCCCTGCCCTTCGTCCGCATGACCGGCGGCCTGGTGGGGCGGTACTTCCCGCAGGACGAGTCGTCCGCCGTTTCCGAGCTCGACTTCGTCGGGCGTGTGGCGCAGATCACCGTCGGCGAGGCTTCCAGCGGCAATCCGGCGGAAGCCCGCCTGGTGGACGAGTACGGCCAGCCGCATTACATCCGGGTCGAACCGGATGAGCCGGGCCAGCGCTTTCCTCGCGGTGAAACCGTACTGATCGTCGCGCGCGCATCGGGCACCTTGTATCGCGCCATCGTCAACCCGCGGCCCGACCTGCTGTAGCGGCACCGCAGGGCGCAGCCAGCCAACCCGTCTCTGTCTTTCCACGGTCTCTTCCAAGTTTTCAAGGAGCGTCTGAATCAATATGGATTCCATCATCTTCTGGGGTGTCATCGGCCTGGCCGGCGTAATCGGCCTGTGCATCATCGGTCTGATCTTCTCGCGCCTGTACACGCGCGCCTCCGCCGAACGCGCCTTCGTGCGCACCGGCCTGGGCGGGCAAAAGGTGATCATGAGCGGCGGCGCCATCGTGCTGCCGGTGTTCCATGAAATCATCCCGATCAATATGAACACCCTCAAGCTGGAGGTCAGCCGCGCCTCGCGCGACAGCCTGATCACCAAGGACCGCATGCGGGTCGACGTGGTGGTGGCCTTCTTTGTGCGCGTCAAACCCACCGTGGAGGGCGTCTCCACCGCCGCCCAGACGCTGGGCCAGCGTACGCTGGCGCCGGAGAGCCTGCGCGCGCTGGTGGACGACAAGTTCGTCGATGCGCTGCGCTCCACCGCGGCGCAGATGAGCATGCAGGACCTGCAGGACGCGCGCGAGCAGTTCGTGCAGGGGGTGCAGAACACCGTGGCCGAAGACCTGACCAAGAACGGGCTGGAACTGGAGAGCGTGTCGCTGACCAACTTCAACCAGACCTCGAAGGAGTTCTTCGACCCCAACAACGCCTTCGACGCGGAGGGCCTGACCAAGCTCACGCAGGAAACCGAGCGCCGCCGCAAGGAGCGCAACGAAGTCGAGCAGGACACCGAAGTCTCGGTGCGCGAGAAGAACCGCGATGCGCTGGCCAAGAAGCTGGAGATCGAGCAGCAGGAATCGTTCATGAAGCTCGAACAGGAACAGCAGGTGAAAACCCGCACCGCCGAGCAGAACGCGCGCATCGCCTCCTACGAAGCGGAGCGCCGCCAGGAAGCCGAGCAAAGCCGCATCACCGCCGAGCGCCAGGTGCAGGAGTCCGAGATCCAGCGCGAGCAGGCCGTGCGCACGCGCAAGGTTGAGGCCGAGCGCGATGTGCGGGTCAAGGAGATCGAACAGCAGCGCGTTACCCAGATGGCGGCCATCGAGCAGGCCAAGGTGACGGAAATCGCCGAGCAGGAAAAGGCCATCGTGATCGCCGCCAAATCGGAAGCGCAATCGCAGGCGCAGGGCCGCGCCAACGAGGCGCTGGCTGAAGCGGTCAAGGCCGAGCAGATGGTGGAGACCACGCGGCGCACCGCCGAAGCCGACCGGGCCAAGCAGGTGGCCCTGATCGAAGCCGCGCAGGAGGCCGAAACCCAGGCCGTGCACGTCACCACGCAGGCGCGCGCCGAGCGCGAGGCGGCGCAGATGCAGGCCACCGCCATCGTCGAACTGGCCGAGGCGGCGCGCAAGAAGGGGCTCGCCGAAGCCGAGGCACAGCGCGCGCTCAACGACGCCATCAACGCGCTGTCGTCGGACCAGACCAGCCTGAAGTTCAAGCTGGCGCTGCTGCAGGCGCTGCCGGGCGTGATCCAGCAGACCGTGGAGCCGATGAAGGCGATCGACGGCATCAAGATCATCCAGGTCGACGGCCTCAACCGCGGCGGCGCGGTGGCGGGCACCGGCGACGCGGGCAATGGCGGCGGCAATGGGAATGGAAATGGAAATGGCAACGGCAACCTCGCCGAGCAGGCGATGTCCGCCGCGCTGTCCTACCGCGCGCATGCGCCGCTGATCGATTCGCTGCTGAAGGAGGTGGGCCTGACCGGCGGCTCGCTGCAGGGACTGGTGCCCGGCCTCGCGGCAGCCGCGGCGCACCAGGAGGATGCACAGGTATTGCCGCTGACGCACGCCAGCCACGCCGCCGCCGCCGGGCCAAGGATCGAACCGGGCAGCGCCGCCGGCAACTGACGGCTGGCCGGCTAAGCCGCTGAAAACGGGCCGCACGCATTGACCGCATGCGGCCCGCTTTTTTTTGCCTTCTTGCTCAGTCCAGCTTCGCGCCCGACTCCGCCACCAGCGTCTTCCACACCGGCCACTCGCGCGCGAAGATGGCCTGCGACTGGGCAGGCGTGCTGCCCACCGGACGCAATCCGAGCGCGGAGAAGCGCGCCTGCATGTCCTGCGTCTGGATCAGCGCCCGCACCTCTTCATCCAGCCGCGCCACCACCGGCGCGGGCGTGCCGACCGGCGCCAGCAAGCCGATCCAGCCCAGCACCTTGAAGGCGTTGTCGTCCATGCCGGCTTCCGCGAAGGTCGGCAGGTCCGGCAGCACCTGGCTGCGCTGCGTACCGGTCACCGCGATCGCCTTGAGCTTGCCGCTCTGGATGTAAGGCTTGGCCGACAGCACGCTGGCCACGGCCCACTGCACCTGGCCGCCCAGCAAGTCCTGCAGCATGGGCGCTTCGCCCTTGTACGGCACGTGCACCATCTCCCCGTGCGTGACCTTGCTGAAGTAGGCGCCAGCCAGGTGCGGATAGGAGCCCACGCCCCAGGACGCGTAGCTGACCTTGCCCTTGTGGGCGCGGCCGTAATCGGCCAGTTCCTTGACCGACCTGACAGGCAGCGACGGCGTGGTGACCAGCACCAGCGGCGCATCGGCGATCACATTGACCAGGGTCAGGTCCTTGCGCGGGTCGTAGGGCAGCCTGTTGTAGAGGAACTGGTTGGTCAGCACCGATTGCGTGATCGTGACCAGCAGCGTGTAGCCATCCGGCGCCGCCTTGGCCACCGCATCGGTGCCGATGATGCCGGAGGCACCGGCCTTGTTATCCACAATGATGGGCTGGCCGAGCTTCTTGCTCAGTTTTTCGCCTAACGCACGCGCCACGATGTCGCTGCCGCCGCCGGCCGCGTACGGCACCACCACGCGCAGCGGCTTGACCGGATAGGCGTCCGCCATCGCATGGGAGGTCATGAGGGAAGTGCCGCCAAGGGCCAGCGCGAGAAAAGCGCGTCGAATCATCTGTGTCTCCTGAAATCTTCTTTTAATGGCGAGGGACATGCTTACCGACTTGAGAAAATACGTCCAATGCAATATTTTTCAGTTTTCCATGCATCAAAAGCAAAATCATGGGGCTGCGCCGCCTGCATCATTTCGTCACGCTGATCGAACAAGGCAGCTTTGCGCGTGCCGCCACCGTGCTGCACCTGTCGCAACCGGCGCTGTCGCGCAGCATCCAGGGCCTGGAAGCGGAGTTCGGCAGCCAGTTGCTGGACCGCAGGTATGGCAAGGCGCGGCCCACGGCTTCCGGCAGCATCGTGCTGGAGCGGGCGCGCCGCATGCTGCGCGAGGGCCGGGAGCTGCGGCGGGATCTCGATCTGCTGCGCGATGTGGAGATGGGTGAAGTGCGCGTGGGATTCGGGCCGTTTGCCGCGGCCTTCCTGATGGAGCCGGTGCTGACGGCGCTGCTGGCACGCTATCCAAAGCTGCGCATCGATATCGAGATCGCCGACACGCCCTCGATGGCGCAGAAGCTCAAAGCCGAGCAACTGGACTTCTTCGTCGGTGAAAGCCAGAGCCTGAAGGAGCAGCCCCAGTTGCGCATCGAGCGGCTGCGCGCGCTCGAAACCAGCTTCTTTGTGCGCAGGGACCATGCGCTGGCAGCGCGCGGCGCGATCGCGCTGACCGAGCTGCTGGCGTTTCCCGTGGCGGGGCCGCGCATCCCGGCGCGGGTGGCGGAGTTCTTCCGCGGCCGCATCCACGCCGAAGCCGGCGAAGACGCGCGCGAACTGCTCACCGTGACCTGCGACGACATGCACACGCTGCGCACGCTGATCCTCAACACCGATGCGGCCGGCCTGGTACCGCGGGCCATGATGAGCGCCGAGGAGGCAAGCGGCACGCTGGTGCCGCTGCAGGTGACGCCCGCCATCGACCTCAAGGCCGCCTATGGCCTGGTCTCGCTGGCCGGGCGTTCGCTCTCGCCGGCGGCGCAGGCGCTGGTTGCGCTCGTGCACCAGATACTGCCCGGCCATCCGGCCCTGGACGACGAGCCCCGCGCGGACAACCCCCTGCCGTCCCAGACTGCGGCGCCGTGAAAAGAAAAGGCCGGACAACTCCGCGTGCCCGGCCTTTCCCTCCCTATCGCCCCGGTCCGGCCGGCGGCTGCGGGACACGACTCCCTGTCGCCTCAGTCACCCTTGATGCCGTTGTCCTGGATCACCTTGCCCCACTTCTTGTAGTCGTTACGCATACGCGCCGCCAGTTGCTCGGGCGGCTGGTAGGCCGCGACCGTGCCCGCGCCCAGCATCTTTTCCTGCACCACCGGATCAGCCAGCGCGGCCTTCAGTTCGGCCGACAGCCTGGCAATCACATCCTTGGGCGTGCCGGCCGGGGCCAGCAGGCCGCCCCAGGCGGTTGCCTCGAAACCGGGGAAGCCCTGCTCCGCCACCGTCTTCACATCGGGCGTGAAGCTCACGCGCCTGGCCGAGCCCACGGCGATGGGCCGCAGCTTGCCGGCCTTGATGTGCGGCAGCGCCGCGATCATGTCGGAGAACATCATCGGCACCTGGCCCGCCAGCAGATCGGAGATGGCCGGCGCGCTGCCCTTGTACGGCACGTGCTGCACGTCGAAATGCCCGGTGCTCTTGAGCAGTTCGGTGGACAGGTGGCCAAAGCTGCCATTGCCGGCGCTCGTGTAGTTGAGCGCGCCGGGCTTGGCCTTGGCGCGGGCGATGTATTGCTGCAGGTCGGTCACGTCGGGCATGGCCTGCGGGTTGACTACCATCACGATGGGCAGGTCGTAGGCGGAGCCGACCGGCGTGAAATCCTTGAAGATGTCGTAGCCCTTGCGGCTGATCAGGTGCGGTGCCAGCAGCGTGGGCGTAGCCAGCACCATCAGCGTGTAGCCATCCGGCGCGCTCTTGGCGACGGCTTCCGCGCCGATCGTGCCGGAAGCGCCCGGGCGGTTGTCCACCAGCACCGTCTGCTTGAGCGATTCGCCCATCTTCTGGCCGATGATGCGCGCGGCGGTATCGGTCGGGCCGCCCGGCGGGAACGGCACCACCAGGCGGATCGGCTTGGACGGATAGGCTTGCGCGAAGGCCTGCGGCGCGCACAGCGGCAGCGAAACGCCCAGGATGGCCGCGCCCAGGCGGCGCGAGAAAATGCGACGGTTTGTCTTCTGCATGATGAGTATGAAACGTAATCCAGCAATGACGCGTGCCGGCTTCACAGCCTGCACGCGTCGACGATCCAGCAAAACTAACGGGAAAGACAGGACAAAGCTTCGATGGCCTCCTCCATGGCCGGTCATGGCCGGCCGTTTGTTATCGGGCGGCCAGGCCGCGGCCTCAGAGCCTCAGCGGCCCCGGGCGGAACAGCCGCGCATCCATGGTGCGCAGGTCGGGCGCCACGGCGACCGCAGTGGCGCACTGGTCCAGCACATCGCGCTGCAGGTCGATGCCCGGCGCGATCTCGATCAGGGTCAGATGCTCCGCGCCGATGGCGTCGGGGCGCATCTCAAAGACGGCGCGCTCGGTGATGTAGAGCACGGGGATGCCGAGCGAGGCCACATAAGGGCCGTTGAAACTCAGGTGCGAGACCTGCGGCACGATCTTCTTCACGCGGCCTTCGCGCACGATGCGCAAGGCGCCGTCTGCGGCGTGCACTTCAAGGCCGCCGGCCGTGAGCGTGCCGACGAAGACCACCGCCCTGGCGCTCTGCGTGATGTTGATAAAGCCGCCGACCCCGGCGATCAGGGCTTCGCTGCCTTCGCCGAACTTGCTGACGTTGACGTTGCCGTGCCCGTCCAGCTCGGCCAGCCCGAGGATGGCCAGGTCGATGCCGCCGCCCTCGTAGAAATCGAACTGCGCCGGCTGGTCGACCACCGCTTCCGGATACGCGGAGGCGCCGAAGCTGAGGCCGTCCGCCGGCGTGCCGCCGATCGGGCCGGCTTCCACCGTGAGCGTGAAGCCCTCCACGCCGGCCTGCGCCGCCAGCATGCCGACCGCGGCCGGCATGCCGACGCCAAGGTTGACCACGCGCGGCTGCCGGCGCGCGAGCTCCAGCACCGCGCGCCGCTGCACGATACTGCGGGCGTCGAGCACGATTGGCTCGGCCGGCGCGGGCGCGCTTGCGGTGCTTGCCGCCTCGCCTTGCCACGGTGTGACGTAAGCCGGATTGAACGACTCCGCGAACGTCATCTGGTGATGCGCCGGCTCCTCGCTCACCACCACGTAATCGACCAGGATGCCGGGCACATGGATGGCCTGCAGGTTGTCGTGGTGATCCACCAGCGATTCCACCTGCGCGATCACGATACCGCCGGAGTTGTGGGCGGCCTGCGCCAGCGCCAGCAGTTCGTGGTGAAAGGCCTCGCGGTGCGTGCTCAGGTTGCCGCGGGTGTCGGCGGCGGTGCACCGGATCAGCGCGCAGTGGATCGGAAAGCTCGGGTAGAACAGGTATTCGTCGCCGCGGAAATCGATCGCCTCGACCCAGTTCGCGCGGCCTTCGGCAATGGCTTGCCGCGCGCTTCGGTTGACGGCGCCGCCATGGTAGCGGCTGTCCTGCGCCGTACGCGGATCGACAAAGGTGTGCAGGCCGATCTTGGTCATCACGCCGGGCTTGCCGCCGGCGATGGCGCGGTACAGGTGCGTCAGCACGCCCTGCGGCAGGTTGTAGCCTTCGCACTGCTCGGCCATGGCAAGCGCCGCCAGCCGCGTGGCGGAACGCCAGTGGCCGCCGACAATGCGGCCGGTCATGCCGGCATTGCCGAAGTGGTTCACCCCGCGCGCGCCGCGATCGCCCTGCCCCGCCGAATACACCAGCGTCAGGTCGCGCGGCAAGCCGGATTCCAGGAAACGCCGCTCCAGCGCGTCCGTCACCGCTTCGGCATGGCCGGCCCCCACGAAGCCGGCACTGGCCACGGTCCACTGGGATTGCACGAGCGCAGCAGCCTGCTGCGCGCTGATCACCTTCAAGGCTGTCTCCATCGTGTTCTTCTTGCCGGTCGTCTCTCGTTGTGAGTCGGACCGCGTTTTGCGAACATTTGTTCGCAAAACGCATATCATACGGAGTCATGCCGGCTTCGCGCAAGTGCGCTTAGCGCACTAAAATCCCGCTATTTCGTTCTCGCCATTCCATGATCAGCCCCGACGCCCCCCACGCAAACCCGCAAAAAAAGGAAGAGCTGCTCGATTCGCTGACCAACGGCCTGGCGCTGCTCCGGCTGTTCGCCTCCGGCACGGGCAGCCTCACCATGCAGGAAGTGGCGGAGCAACTCGACGTCACCCGGGCAGCCGCGCGGCGCCTGTTGCTGACGCTGCAGCACAACGGATACGTGGCGCAGGACGGCCGCGACTTTTCCATCACGCCGCGCGTGATGGACCTGGGCTTTGCCTACTTTGCCTCGATGGACCTGCCGCGGCTGGCCGGGCCCTACCTGAAGGCGCTCGCGGTGGAAGCCGGGGAGACGTGTTCGCTGGGCGTGCTCGACGGCGAATCGGTGACGCTGGTGGCCCGCGAGGAGCCGCAGCAGATGCTGCGCGTCGACATGGGAGTTGGCCGCCGCATGCCGGCATACGCGCACTCGCTCGGCCGCGTGCTGCTGGCGGGGCTGGACGACGCGGCGCTCGATGCCTATCTCGCGACGGCGCAATTGCGCAAGCTCACGCCGTTCACGGTCAGTTCGCGCACGGCGCTGGCGCGCACGCTCAGGCAGGTACGCAGCGATGGCTACTGCACGCTGGTCAGCGAACTGGTGGACGGCTACGCGGGCATCTCGGTGCCGCTGCGTGCGGCCTCCGGCAAGGTGGTGGCCGGGCTGGGCTTCAGCATGGTGCTGGGCAGCCGCGACGCGGCGCACCTGCTGCGCCACCACCTGCCGCCCCTCAGGCGCGCCGCGGAGGAAATCGAAGCACTGCTGCGCACGCGCTGAATGGCGCCGGCGGGCCGCCGGACTGGCGCGTAAGCCACATTGGCCACGCTTTGCCCGAGCCCGAGGCGCGACAGGCGCGCACGGCCTAGAATGGAAAGCGGGCCAGTTCATTGCCACAGGAGCGCGCCATGATTGCCTCGATCGTGCTGACTTTAGCCGTCCTGCTGCTCTATGTGTTTGCCGTAAGGGCAGTTTTCTTCCGCAAGTCGGTGGTCTACCCCACGCACACCCACCCCCTCCAGTACTGGTGGCACCGGCTCACGCACCGCCGCGGCTGACCACCGCGAGGCCATTGCCTGCCGCCGGCCCGCCGGGCCGGCACGGACCGTGTTTGACCGTACCACCCGCATGACTATCAGATCGATCGACTGGACACGCGACGGCGCCGGCATCCTGAATCTCGACACCAGCTACCGGACCGATCGCATCTACGCGGTAAGAAGCGGCCCGCTCGGCATCTGGCTGGTGGAACAAGTCCTGGGGCAGCCCGTACTCAACCACTACGACGCGTCGGGCTTCGAGCAGGATTGCGCGCGGGCGGATCACGCGCTGGTCTTCGAAAGCGCCAACGGCGTCATCCGCGGCTTTGCCACCGTCAAGCTCGAGCCATGGAACCGGTCGGCCATGCTGAGCGCGATCTTCGTCGCCCCGTCATTTCGCGGCACCGGCATCGGCCGCGTGCTGCTCGGGGAAATCAACCGCCTGCTGCAAGCTACGCCAGCCCGCTGCCTGCGCGCGGAAACGCAGAATACGAACTATCCCGCCATCGGCTTTTACCGTGCGCTGGGATTCTCGCTGTGCGGGCTGGACTGGGATCTGTACGACCCAGACACCGCAGGCACGGAAACGGCTCTGATCTTCACCCGGCCTGTCGTGCGCAAGACCGCTGTCTAGGCACCGTGCCGAGGCGCATGGCGAAAGCCTATCCAGGCATGCAGGACACCAGCATGCGCGAACGAAGCGATGCCGAACGCGAGGGCAATGCCTGTGCTCCACAGCGCCACCTCGATCCCGGGCGCGGAGGCATCGGCCGTGCCCACCACCGGCGCCACCATTTCCGGCAGCGCGCCCGTGCTCCAGCCCAGGATCAGGAACATGGCGCAGCCGGCCGACATGCCGCAAGACAAGTAACGCACGGCCAGCATCCTGCGCCGTGTGAAGGCGGCCCGCCGATGCAACTGGTTGATCCGCAGGATCGCCACGGCATTGGCGAGCGCCACGATGACCATCAGCGACGGCCAGAAGAACGGATGATCGCTGCGGGCGTCGCGCATCAGCAGGACGCCGATGGTGAGGAACGTCGGCGCGGCCAGGGTCGCCATGCAGAAGGACAAGGCTTGCCACGCCCACCACGGCCTGCGCCAGAGCAGGCCGGGCAATGGCCCGCCTCCCGCGGCAGCGCTATGCGCGAGTCGCTCCATCCCTGTGTCCCCGGCCATATCGAGGCCCACCCGCGCACCACATCCGGATGGGCCCCGCTCCGCTTCAACGCTGGAGATTGCGGCGCTCCGTGGCGGTCAGCTGGCTGAGCTGCGCTTCGCTCAGCTCCATCTGGCCCAGCACCTGCACCACCCCGTTGGGGTCGTAGCTGGCCGGCGCTGCCCTGGCCCCTTCCCTGGCCTTGGGCGTGGCATCGTCCCCATCCGTCCCAAAGCCGAGCACGCGCACGGTGAAGATCGACGGCAAGCCCTGGCGCGCCGCG
Organism: Cupriavidus sp. SK-3; assembly: GCF_000611145.1. Classification (NCBI taxonomy): domain Bacteria; kingdom Pseudomonadati; phylum Pseudomonadota; class Betaproteobacteria; order Burkholderiales; family Burkholderiaceae; genus Cupriavidus; species Cupriavidus sp. SK-3. The sequence continues at coordinate 10,454 of NZ_JFJV02000020.1, forward strand.
GTGCGCTCGCGCTGCATCGCGTCCTGCGCGGCGCTGACCGCCTGCGATGCCACCGCGCTGGCGTTGCTCAGCGCGCCGACGTTCACTGAGGCCAGCACGGGAACGCCGGTCGCCTTGCCCTGCACCTGGATGTTCTCGGCGTTGACCACCCGCAGCGCTGCCAGGTTGACGTTGCCGGACACGCGGATGCCGGCTTCGCCCGCGTCGATGGTGCCCAGCGGCGCGATCAGGTCGATGTCGCCCGGCGGCACCTCCGGGATCGGGTTGAGCGTGGCAATGCCCGCGCCGGTGTTTGGCGTGGTGGGCGACAGGGTGACCAGGCCGATGCTGTCGTACACGCGCCGCTGCGGCGTGTAGACCACGGTGGACTTGGAGCCGCGCCCGGCGTTGATATCGCCCTGCGCCGACCACGCCAGGATGTTGCCTCCGAAGGTGGTGAAAATGCGGCTCTGCCCCAGCAGGATGCTGCCGTTGGCGTAGATCTGGATCTCGCCCGCCCCCTGCGTCAGCACGCCCGAGCCTTCGCCGGGGACGAAGCCGCCGTCCACGCCGACCAGCGTGCGGCCACCCGGCGTCATGATGTTGACGTCGCCGCCAAAATCGGTATGGATGCCGGCGTCCAGCAGGTCGTACACCCCGATGGTGGCAGGCCTGCCTGCCGCGTCGTGCTCGTCGCGCCGCAGGTAGGTGACGCCCTTGAGCGGCCGCTTGGTCGCGGGGGCATAGGTCGGATCGGCGTAGTAGTTGGCGCTGCTGAACATGGTCAGGTCGCCCTGGTAGGCTAGCGCGTTGCCTTGCGCGTCATGCGTCGGAAACAGCGTGCCGATAGCTTCGCGGCCGCGCAGGTAGCTGCCTTCGCGCGGGCCGCCCGCCTGGTTGAATTCGCGGCCGGATGCCTTGAGCTCAGCGTAGTACACATTGCGCAGGTAGGCGCGCTGCTGCTCGGGCGGCAGCGCCGCGAAGAACCGCCGCGCGTCCATGCTTGCCGGGTCGAAATGCAGGCCCAGGCCGTTGTGGCCGCCGAAGCGCTCGCGCAGCCAGTTGACCAGGTGCAGCTGGCCGGCCAGCCCGTACTCGCGCTGCAGGTCGCGCCTGGTGGCGGGCTCGCCGCTGGCCGCCGTTTGCTGGCGTGCGCGGTCGAGTTCCGCCTGCTTGCCTTGCAGCCAGGCTGGCGCGCCAGCCTCGTCGCCGGCGTAGCCGAACTGCGCGCGCAGCCAGTCAATCAGCTTCAGCTCACCGCTGTAGATGGTCACCGCCTTGCCCGGCTGAGCAGCGAACGCCCGGCCCGGATCGGCCAGGTTGGCCGGGTCCAGGTAGCGCGCGGCGAAGGCGTTGAAGTCCGGCCCGTTGCGCCCCACGCCCACGGCCACCGCAATGCCGGCGCCGCTGCCGCGGCCGCCCGGCGTCACGTTGGCGGCGACCGGCCCGATGCTCTTGAGCTCAGCCTGGTCGGCCATGTACAGGTCGCGCCCGGCGGTGACTTCCAGCAAGCCGGGGCCGGCCACGTAGAAGCTGCTGTAGCGGATGTCGCGGCCGGCGGAGACCACCGATACATCGTCCGCGTTGTCGTGCACGATCAGGTTGCCGCGCGCGCTCCCGGACTCGATCGCGGTGGGTTTTTCAGCGAACGTGCCGTCTCCGCGGCGGGGCGGCATGTACCATCCGAGCGCCCCGTCCGGCGCCAGTTCGTACTCGCCCAGCGAGGTCCCGGCATTGACGAGATCGCGTCCCGCGCGAATCGCCACCGGCCCTCCGCCTTCATACCAGGTGCTGTACTTGCCCGGTGCGCCAAGGTTATTCCCGCGATAGACGATCGTCCCGGTGCGCAGGCCGATGATGTCGCCCTCCACCGCGTAGAAGCGGGCCGGCTGGCGGCCTTCGGCCGCATAGCCGGAGGCTGTCGGCGACGTGAGGCTGAACAGCGGGTAGACCTGGCCGCCGCCCGCGGCCGTCATGTTCGCCAGGAACGCGCTGGACGGCAACGCGTCCGGGCTGATGTTGCTGACCTTCACCGTGCCGTAGTGGATCTTCTCGGTGCTGCCCACGAAGGCGGGATTGAACGGGTTGGGCAAGGCCCTGGGGTCGGCGCCCGACTGCGTGACCGCATAGCCGGCGGCATAGATGGAATCGGCCGCCAGCAGCTCCAGCTGGCCCGCGCCGGTGCGGGCATACTGCGGACCCACCGGCGACGGTGCGAGTATCACCCCGGTGGCGGACTGTACCGGCTTGTTCGTGCCGTCAATGGCGCCGGTGCTTGCGTTGCCGTAGTAGAGACTGCCGCCGGCCGCCACCGCGCGCAGCATCGACGGCATGACGAAGCGCCCGTCGGTGGCCGAGTGGTTGCCGGCGCCCCGGTCATCCGCCGCGGCGGTGGACGGCGTCATATTGCCGCCCGCGCTGAACAGGTCGATGCCGGTGGCCGGTGTCCACAGCGAGAACCAGGTCCAGCCCTCGCCGTTGTAGCGGATGCCGTTGGTGGTAAAGGGCGTGCCATTGTTGTTCAACCTCACCCGGCCAGCGTCGCCGACCCCGCCCAGCACCAGGTCGCCTCGCGTATCGATACGCACGCCGGCGTCGCCCGGCACCAGCACCGGCCCGCCGCCGGCGATGGACGACGTGGCCTTGTACACGTCGTAGGCACGCGACTCTTCCGGGTCGGCGCGGTCGAAGCGCAACTCGATGCCACCCACCGAGCCGGCTTCCACGCGCAACGCGCCGCGCAGGTTGACGAAGGTGCTGTTGAGGTCGCTGCGCACGCCCTGGTAGCGGGTCAGCGGGGTAATTTCGCCGGAAGGGGTCGCGAAGGCGCGCACTTCCGCCACGGGATTCAGGCCACCGCCGATGCGGATGTCCAGGTCGCCACCGCCGGTCAGCGTGAGCTGCCTGCCATCGGCCGAGACCCGGCCCGTGCTGGCAACGGCCAGGTTCAGGCCCTGGCTGCGCGACAGATAGACGCCGGCCGCATCCATGCGCGGCGACAGCATGCCGGCGTCGCCGCCGGTCTCCAGCACCAGGTTGCCGCCACCGAGCGTGCCGATGCCGGTGAACCCGACCAGGAACGGCGCGCTCCCGAACAGATCGAAAGCCGTGCGTGGGCCGGCGACATAGCTGCCAAAGTTGACCCACCAGGCGGTAGGCACGCCTTCGCTGCCCGCCACGGCGCTGCCCGTACCCTGGCGCCACAGCCAGTTGCCTACGGCGCTGTTGTCGTAGTGGGGGCGGATCGTGCCGATCGCATCGTCGCGTTGCTGGCTGGTGCCGCCGCCGATCAGGTCACCCTTGACGTCGCCCTGGGCCCGCACCAGCACATTGCCACCGCGCTCCGGGTACCAGGCGCGGTACATGCTCTGGCCGCCGCCGTCGACGAACGGCACGAACGCCGCACCGTCCGCGCCCAGCAGCGTACCGTCCTGCACGCTGGGGAGTGGCACGTCCCTGGCGCGCGGCAGGTTGTAGGCTGTGCCCACATTTGCGGACTGGGTCCCGGCGGTATAAACACCGAAGGGCGATGTCATGGTGAAATCGCCGCCGGAGATCAGGTCCAGGTCGCCGGTGCCGGTGCGCAGCACGCTGAACAGCTGCTGGCGGGCCGGCAGCATCTCATCCTTGTACACGGCGGGGGTGCCGTCCTTGACCTTGACGACCAGTTCGCCCAAGTCAATGTTGTTCAGGTCGCCGATCGCGTCGCCGACGCCAAAGCCCACGACGGGCTCGCCCGGCACGCCCCACCCGAGTGCCACGACATCGGGACCCCACACCCACTCGGATGGCAGGCCCGTCCCAGGCACCAGTGCCTTGCCCGGCATCAGCCCGTAGTGCGTGTCGGCCAGCAGCATGTCCGCGTGCTTGCTGCGGGTCTGCACGGCGCGCGTGTCCGCCGCCTCCGTATCCGCGCCGCTCACCAGCCGTATCGACCACGACTGCGAGCCCTCGGCCAGCATCGGCGCAAGCGCCCAGTTGCGGCCCTGGTTGCCGCTCGCGTCGCCGGGGCGCAGCGTCACCATGGTGGCGTCGCCGGGCAGCTTCACCACGGTTTCGCTCGGTACCACCGCGCCCTTGCGCAGCGTGAGCGCGCTTGCAAGGACCACGCCGTTGAAGGCAGGATCCGCCGAGTCCTTGATGGTGCCATTGGGGAACGGCAGCGGTACGCCAGCCGGCCAGGTCATGGCGGCCACGCTGGCCGCGACCGGCAGGCGGTTGCCGGCATCGAGCTGCATGCCGCCGGCCAGCGACACGTCCCTGGCCAGCACCGTGCCGGCGGCATGGATGACATTGCCCTGCGCGTCGCGCACGGCGCCGCCCAGCACGCTGCCCGCCGGCAGCACCAGGTCCGCCGCCAGCGTGGCGCGTGCCGCCAGCACCGTGCCGGCCCGCAGGCTCATGGCCTTCATCGGCAAATCGTAGTTGAGCGTGCGGCCCGACTGGAAGAAGGTGTTTTCCGCCAATGTCACCAGATCGCCGTGCGGCACCACCACATCGCCGCCCCAGGGCACGCGCCCCTTCACCAGTACCCAGCCCTGGTCGTCCGGCGTGACTGGCAGCACCGAGGCATCGAAGCCATCGGTCAGGCTGCCGTAGACATTGAGCTTGCCGCCCGCGCGCAGCACCAGCGCGCCGGATTCTCCCGAGCCGTAGACGCCGGTCTGCTGCGTGTGCGGATTGACACTGGCGTAGCGGTAGCGCGACAGGTCGATGTCGCCATCGATATGCAGGTCGCCATCGGGCGTGGCGCTGACGATCTCCACGCCGGGACGCAGGTGGAAGGCGTCCGCATAGCCGCGCAGGCCGGCGAGCTTGCGGTTCATCAGGTCGCCGTTGGCCAGCGCCTTGCCCATGAACTTCAGGCTGTCGTCGTGCTTGCGGTCCAGGTAGGCCTGGTCGATCACCTGGTAGGGACGGCCATCCGCCGCCAGGTCGGTCCCGGCGTCCGCGTCCCTGTACGTCCAGAAGCCATTGACGGAGATCGACCGGGCACCGTCGATGCGCACCGCGCCGCTGGCGTCGATGTCGATATCGTTGCCGGTCGCGCCACCCAGGCGCCGGGCATTGAGGTCTACCGTGCCGAGCGTCTGCGCGTTGGCGCCGGCGCGCAGGTCCATGCGCGCGCCGCTTTCCAGGGTGAGCCGGCCGGTGCCGGCGTTGATCTCGATGGTCGCGCGGTTGGGCGCTTCGATGATCTGGCCATAGCTGTCCACGCGCAGCACCGTGCCGTGGGCGTCGAGCACCGCGCCGCCTGCAATGGTGACGCCTTGGCGCCCCGCCAGGCGGATGCTGCCGACCTGCTCGCCACTGGCATCGATGGTGCCGGCCACGGTGAGCTTGCCGCCGTCCACCGATACGCTGACTTCGCGGGCCTTGATTTCACTGCCCACCGTCAGGTCGCCCTGTTTGAGCTGGAAGCTGCGGCTGCCGAAGAGCTTGCCGTCGTTAAGGCGCTGGTTCAGTCCGGTGAAGCCGGCGATATGCTGGCCGCGGATATCCGCGCCGCCGGCCGCGAACGGCACCAGCGTGCCGCCGGCATCGTAGTGGCCACTGCTGCCGCCCAGGATGCTGCCACCCAGATCGACGGTGCCCGCCCCCGCGCCCAGCGCAAGCGCGGTCAGCTTGCCGGCGCGGTTCTCCACGGCGGAGAGGTCGATGCGGGATCCGGCCGACTGGCGCACGTCGCCGTTGCGGCTTTCCAGCACGACATCGCCGCCCCAGCTGTATTTGCTGACGTCGTAGAAGTCGATCTTGCGGCCGGCCAGGTCGAGCCTTGCGCCATCGCCCAGCACCACGTCGCGCTCGGCGGACACGGTGAGCTTGCCGCTGGGCAGCAAGACCGTGCTGTCCAGCGTCACGCTGCCGCCATCGAGGGCGATCTCCGCACCCAGCGCGTCGGCAAGGGTCTTGCCTGTCGGTGCGAGCGGGGCCGCACCGGCGGGCGCCGCCACGCGGATGTCGCCGCCCGCGGTGATCTTGTTCACCGATCCGGCGTGGCCGGTCAGCAGCGGCGTGTTGAGACGGAGATTGCCGCCGCTATAGGCGTGGCCCTTGCGCGTGTCGTCCCATGCGCCTTGCGACTGGTAGACCGCGAGCGAGCCCCTGTGGTTGGCGGTGATGCGCTCGCTGGCGTTCAGGTCGACATTGCCAAAGCCCAGGATCAGCCGGTCCAGGCTGTGGATGGTGTCGGGGCGGCTGCCCGGTCCGTAGCCGAATTCGATCTGCCGGGCATCTGCCTGCAGCCGGCCGCTGCCGGTGCCGGCGCCATTGGCCGCCACAAGTCCCGGCGCATTGGTCGAGCCGTTCCACACCAGGACATCGGTATGAATACGCGCCAGCGCATCGGCATTGCCATAGCCAAAGATCGCCGGCGTGCCCAGCACCAGCCGTTCCAGCGACGACTTGCCGGTGGCCGGGTCGATGGTGGACAGTTCCACCGAATCGTAGAAGCGCACCGCGTCGCGCACGTTCAGCACCAGGTTTTCCAGCGCCGGTGCGCCCTGGCTGGTGTCGCCCTTCAGCAGGCGGTCCAGGATGCCCTGGTTCAGCGTCAGGCCCGCGGGCAGCGCGTTGCGCGCGGCGACAGCCGCGAGCGAGGCTTCGCTGCCGGCGTTGACGCCCCCGACCGACAGCACCAGATTGCGCGTCCCATAGCGGGCCGCGTCTCGCAGGTTGAAGCTCTGGTCCGTGGAAGCGGCGATCGTGCCTTCGGAGTAGAGCCGCGTCACGCCGCTGCATGCCGCACCTGGCGCGCAAGCGCCAATGTCGATGAACCCGGCGCCGCGGGCGGGATCGGTGCTGTAGCCCGGCGCCAGCATGTCCAGCCACCCGTTGGACACCGCCAGCACGCTCAGCGCATCCGGCTGGTAGATGAAGCCCTGGGTGGAATCCCAGGCGGCCTTGCCCTGCCCCAGCGTGTTGATGCCGGCCCCCTGCTCCACCATGATGCCGCCGGCCTTGGTGTTGGTCACGAGGAAGACTTCGGCGGCCTTCAGCACAGCGCCAGTGCGCAGGACAATGTTCCCGGCGCCGGTGTCGAACGTGGCGATGTTGGCGCGCTGCGGCGTGCCCGTGATGGGATCGAGGTAGCGGACCGAGGGCAGGCCGCCGATGCCGATGCGCGACGCGCCGATGGCATTGATGTCCGCGGCGTGCAGCGAGATGCCCTTGAAGCCCGGCGTCGGCGCCGCGCCGGCGGCCAGGATTTCGTAGTCGACGCCGTAGTTGCCGAGCATCAGCGCGCTGCCGCCGAAGCCGCCTTCGCCCGGCGTGTACAGCGTGCTGCCCGCGAAACGCAAGGCAGGCGCATCGCCAAGCGAGCCCTCTCTCGCAGGCAAGGCGAAGTCGAAGCGCAGCGTCTTGGCATCGCGCTCCAGCAGGGCGCGCGGCACGCCGTTGCGCACCGCCTGGGCCTGCGCGAACGCAGCGTAGCTGGTCTCGTTGTACTGCGAGTAGGCGCGCAGCACGTCGGCCGGCATCAGGAAGACCTGCGTGGGCATGGCATTGCGGATGCCGGTGCCGGCAACGCCCATCTGCGCGGCCGTGGTGTACGAGCCATTGCGCATGGCAATGGTGCTGCCCGCCGGCATCGCGCCCGCGGCCATGCCGTTCAGTTCGACGCGGAATGCGCCCGGCAGCAAGGCAAAAGTGGAAGGCAGCAGCGTATAGGTGCCGGCGGGCAGGCCGGGAACGCCGGCGCCGATGGTGATCTGCCGGCCGATGGAGGGGTTGCTGGCCCCCTTCTCGGCGACGACCGGCGCGTAGCCCGCCTGCGCGCCGGGCACGATGGCGTAGACCGGGTTGGTCGCCAGGCCAGGCAAGGTGAAGCCGCCCTGCGCGCCCACCTGCACCAGCGGATTCATGCGCGCATCGACGGAGCCGCCGCGCCCGGCCAGGAAGGCCGCGCCGGTCAGCGTGCCGCCGCCCGTCATGTCCAGCACCGCGCCTTGCCGCACATCGATGGCATGGCCAGCCAGGGTGATGGCCGGGGTGTTGCCCACGCCCTTGAACTCCACGTCCTTGCCGTCATGGATATAGCTGAGCCCGTCGAGCGAACCGCCATAGGGCATGACCAGCCCGCTGGCGCTCACCGAGGTGACGCTGCCCGGCAGCAGGTTGACCCGCCCGGTGACCGTACCCGTGCCCGTGGAGCCCACATTGATCTCGCCCAGCGGCGCGCGCAGCACGCCGCCCTGGTTCACCGTGGCCGCGCTCAAGCTGAGCCGGCCGAAGACGGAGTACGGCGCCTGCGGCAGCGTATCGCCCACGCGCTGGATATCGAGATGGCGCGCGGGGTCGAACTCGCGCAGCAGAGTGCCCCACTCGTTCACATAGTTGCGCTGCCCGACCACCACCGTGCCGCTGTCGCCCATGCCCGGATAGATCTGCGCGGCCGCCAGCGTCAGGTTGCCCGGCACGGTCAGGGATGCCGCGCGGTACATGCGGATATCGCCGCGGCTGCGCAGCGTCATGTCGTCGAAGCCGTTGCGCTCCACCTCCAGCGGCGTGTCCGCGTTGCGATTGATGGTGCCGCGCACGCCGGCACTGACCGTGCCGGCCACGTCCAGCAAGTCCGCCTCGACCCGCAGCGCGGACCCTTGCGCCACCGGCGCCACCCTCGCCGGGAGCCTTGCGGGGTTCGGCATGATGCTGTTGTCGAGCTGGCCGCGGGAAACGCCGGCCAGGCGCACATAGGGCGCGGCCAGGCTGACCGCGGAGGCGGCGCCGGCATGCTCCGCGAGGCCGATGGCGCTGGCCGTCAGGCGCAGGCTCTGCGCCAGTGCCAAGTTCACATTGCCGTCGAAGCTGATGAGCCCGTTGGCCAGCAGCGCCACATTGCCGAAGCCGCCGGCATCGATGCGGTCCACGCCGATGCGCGCGGTACCGTAAGCGAGGGCCGCCCCGCGGTCTCCGGCTTGCAAGCCGTCCGCCAGGGCACTGCCGCCCTGCGCTTGCGCCAGCACCAGTTCGCGCGGCAGGCGCACCGCGTCTTCGACCCCGGCGCCCTTCTCGGTCAGGTTGGCCACCGGGCCGTAATTGGGCGTCTCCAGGCTCAGCGCCAGCGTGCCGCCGGCAGCGCCGTGGCCGCCGGAGGCCGCGCGCAGGCTGCCGTCCAGGAACAGCCCGCGGTAGGAACTCAGCGCAATGACGCCACCGTCGGTCGCCACCGTGGTGGCGCCAAGGCCGGGCAGGTCCAGCACGGCCGAGGTGCCGGAGGCATCCAGGCGCGCGCCGGGGCGCACCACGACGAAGGCATCGGCGGCGTCCACCTGGGTGGCGTCGAGGTCATGGCGCGCGCCAACCTCGATCTTGCCACCCTGGCCGACCTGGCCATAGACGCGCCCGCGTGCATCGACGGCGGTGACAGCGCGGCCCGCGGCATCGAGCACGGCGCCGTTGCCGATCCAGATCGACATGGCATCGGCGATGCCGTTGGGACGGCCCGCGTCGCTGCCGGTGCCGAGCGCGCCGGGCAGCACGGCGATGTTGCCGCCCCAGGCGTTGAGACGGCCATCGATCGTGATCTGGCCATTGCCCTGCAATGTCAGCGCGTGGCCCGGATCGACGCTGACGGTCGCGCCCTCTCCGATGACGAGCGGCGCCCGCGTGAAGACGGAACCCGCGGAAAGCGCGAGGTCCGCGCCGCCGCGTTGCGTCAGTCTGGCCTTGGCCGCATCCTCCTGCCACAGCGGGGGGAGCCAGCGTTCCAGAGCCCCCGCGGGATCGGCACCGGTTGCCAGGGCGTGGCCCGCGGCAACATCAAAGCGCAGCACCGGCATCAGTACATCCAGCGCGGCGCCCCTGGCCACCTGCACGCCCTGGTGGCTGCCCACGGCGTAGCGCGAGAAGCCACTCTGGAACAAGCCGCTGTCGAGCACCAGCAACGGTTTGACCGCCACGGCATCCGGCAGCTTCGTGCCTGCCAGCAGCCTGGTGCCTTCGGCCAGCACCACTTGCCTTGGCAGCGGCGTACCGGCCGCCAGCGTGACGTTGAACTCCGGCACGGGCATGCCGTCCGGAAACGCGTCCGCGGGCACCACGTAGCCCGGCGCCATGCTGCCGGACACGCGGTTCAGTACCGTACCCGCGGGGATCACGTTACCGTTGGAGTAGAAGTTGCCCTTGGTGTCCTGAATGGAGAAAGTACCGTTGGTCCCGCGCGGCACGGTCCATGCTGCCTTCAGGGTGTACGGGCGTGACGTGCTGAAGCCCGGGTTGCCGGCCATCGCCTGCCCTGGCGCGACGATATCGGACGCGAACGTGAAATCGCTGGCGAGCACCGTCCCGGCAGCCAGGGTGACGGCCTGCGCCAGGGTCAGGTTGACCGACACCGATTCACCCGCCGGCAGCAAGCCGCTGTCGGCCAGCAAGCCGCCGCCGACGGCAACGCCGATGCCGGTATCGATGGTGAGCGTGCCGCCGCCCCTGACGCCGTGGCCGCGCAGCTCGCCATCCATCCGCAAGGCGCCGGAGCCCTTGCCAGCGGTATCGTTCTGGTTGGACATCAAGGTGATGCTGCCGCCGCGCCCGCCCTGGAGCTTGCCGCCCGGCAGCAGCGCCGCGCCCGAGGACACGTCGGCCAGGCTGCCCGCGCCGAGCGCGACATCGCCGCTGCTGCTGATCGTGACCGTGCCGCCGTTCGCGTACGGCAGCCCGTGGATATCGGCGGGATCCTGCTTGAGATTGGTCCACAGGCCGCGCGCGTCCAGCTTGACGCCCGGTCCGACCGTGACACCCGGCACATAGCCCTTTTCCGTCGGCACGGCTACCGGGACATCCAGCCAGCCGCCGCCGGCGTCGCTCGTGAACCGGTTGATCATGTTGCCCAGCGCGATGCCACCGCCGCGCGCCATGAGGCCCGCCTTGACATCAACCTGCGTGGCATGCAGCGCGATGCTGCCGCCCGATGCCACCTGCACGTCGCTGCTCACTGCGATGCCATCCATGGCATAGACGCTCAGTGCGCCCAGGCCAAGCCCGTTGAGCCAGCCGGCATCCACCCGGATCTTGCCTTGCAGGTCTTGCGGCAGCGCATCCGTCAGGGCCAGCCCGGACGCGATGCGTTGCACGGCGCCGATATCCACCTGCTTCGCCACGGCTTGCGGACTGTCGCGCAGCGTACCGCCCTTGCTGTCGTAGACCGGCATGAGCTGGCCGATGATCAACTGACCGGCACGCGGTGCGGCGGCCTGGGATTGCTTGTAGCCGTCCAGGCCGCTGTCGGGCGCATTGCGCTGGCGGTCGCCCTGGAATACGGTGGCGTCGATATTGCCCTCCAGCACGGCCGACCGCGTGCCCACGACCACCCGCCCGGCATCGCGTCCGACCGTGTAGCCGTTCTCCAGCCGCTCGCCCGGCGCGATCAGCGGGCTGAGGAAGTATTCCGTGGTGTTCTTGCCCCAGCGCGCGTGCGTGTCCTCGAAGCCGCGATACAGCCCGGTGTAGAGGTTGTCCGCGGGCGCCGTGGCCAGGTTATACAGGCGCCCGTCCGCTCCCTTGAGCCAGGTCTGCCTGATGATGCCGCTCTGCACGTTCAGCGAACCGCCGGAGACGTTGATGCCGGACCCGGCCTGCGTGACCAGTTCGCCGCCGCTGAAGCCCACCGTACCGCCCTGCGCGGCCCATTCGCCGATGCTGTGGCCGCCGGTGCTCAGGTAGCCGCTGACTTCCAGCAGGCCGCCGCCCGTGTACATGCGCTCGGTGGCATAGCCATTGGTGCCCGCGGCGACGCGCACCAGGGTGCGGCGGTCGATCCAGATATTGGCGTTATTGAGCAGCTTGCTGTCGCGGTTGAGCGGCGAGTCCCGCTGCTCGTTGCCCTGCACGTTGACCATGACGTTGTTGGATTCCATCGCCACGCTGACGCCCACGGCGCCGGCCACGTCGATCGCGGCGCGGTCCGCCACGCGCGTGCGGCGCACGGCTCCCACCATCACCTGGCCGCCGGTGGCGAGCGTCATGGAATCGGACTGGAAGTCGACGTCGCCGCTGGAATCGATCTTCACGAGCGACTGGTCGCGCCGGTTGTAGGCGCCGTCGCTGAGCCGGGCGGAATCCTTGACCAGCGTGTCGCGCTGCGCGTCCAGGGCCGTGGCGTTGCTGTCGTCGAGCAGGATGGCGCTGACGCTGTTGGGCGCCAGTGTCACGCGGCTCCCGGTGTCGCCCGTGGCCTTCAGGTGCAGCGTCCCGCGCGTGTTGACCGAGGTGCTCGCGAGAGCGACGCCCTTCTGCTCCACGTTGCTGCCGGCCAGGGTGATGTCGCCGGTCGCGGCCTGGATCCAGCCGCTGTTGCTGACGAGCCCGGCCAGGCTGCCGGCATTGCGCCGCACATCGACTTCGTTGCCGCGTGTGCTCGAATCCTGGTTGGCATCCGTGCCTACGCCCTTGCGGATGATGAAGCTGTCGCCGGCCGCCAGCGTGGTCTGGCCGCCGGGCGTCACGATGGTGCCGCGGTTATGCGCCTCGCGCCCGGCCAGCAGGACGTAGCCGCCGCCTTCCGTCACCGACTGCGGCTTGCGCGTTTCGATCCGGGCGCCGGCTTCCACAACCACGTCGCCTGTGGCATTGCCATGCGAGGAAGTCGCAGTGCCCACGACCAGGTCGTTGGCGAGCGCCGGCACATAGGACGCGCCCAATGCGTCGCTGTAGAGCCCCTTGCGGAACTGCGAATCGGTCATGCCCACCGCGGCGGCCATCAGGTTGCGCGTATTGACCTGGCTGCTGCCCGAGAACACGATGCCGTTGCGATTGACGATCATTACCGTGCCGTCAGCCTTGATCTGCCCCTGGATCTGGCTGGGACGCGCGTGCGGATCGTTGACGCGGTTGAGCACCGCCCAGCTCGGCTGCTGCTCGAAGCGCAAGGTGGTGTTCTTGCCGACGTTGAACGTCTCCCAGTTCAGGATGGCCTTGTCGGCGGTCTGCTGGACGGTAACCTGCGTCCTGCCGTCGACGACCTTCTGCCCGGTTTCCTTGTCCAGCCGCCGCGCATTGATCCAGCCCGCGGTCAGGCTGTTGGTGTCCACCTTCAGGCCGCCTTCGGCCAGGCCGTCGGGGACCGATGGGTCATTCATCGCAGCCTGGCGTGCCGCCGCCTGCGTCGCCTGCATGGCGGCGATGCCGCGCGCCGCCGTATTCAGGTTGTCGATGGAGTGCCGCAGTTGTTCGTTGGCGCGTTGCTGCTGTGCGAGGGGGTTGGTCAGCGATGCTGCCGGCTGGCCGTTGGGCAGGCGGCCGGTTGCAGCGGCCGTGTCCTGCATCATGTTCTTCTGCGCCATCCAGGCGCGGCTGAACGCCTGTTGCGCATGCGCGCTGTGTATTGTCCCGCCCGCCGCCACGAGCAGTGCGATTGCGTGGGCCACGGGCCTGATCGTGAGTATCGTCCTGCTGAATCGCTCCGTCTGTCGCGAAGGCATCTTCTTGTAGTGAACGCGCTTATCCATTCTGGCTTTCATCCCCGTCAAGCAAATTCGGCGAGTCCCGCTCGCGTGTATTGCCTGGCGAACCGGTCTTGCGATTGTGTCCACCGACGGTTTGCTGTCGATGCTCCTGGGATCTAGACCGTTGGGGGCGGGGGAATCGGCAAGGTTTTATTTGAAGATTTTGTGACGGGGGGGATTGGGGGGATTGGGGGGG
>NZ_JFJV02000021.1:0-82 GCF_000611145.1 Cupriavidus sp. SK-3
TGCCCTAAACACAAAATCTCTGACAGGCCCGTGGCACCGGGTGATATGCCTGAGGCCTTCACCACCGCGCCCGCCCCACCAC
>NZ_JFJV02000021.1:417-13246 GCF_000611145.1 Cupriavidus sp. SK-3
AAAAAGAAACCGCGAAGGAGCCAGCAAGCTCCCCCTCAAAGCCCCCTTACACCCCCAACTTCCTCTTCAACAACTCATTAACCTGCGCCGGATTCCCCTTCCCCTTGGTAGCCTTCATAGCCTGCCCCACCAGCGCATTAAACGCCTTCTCCTTGCCAGCCCGGAACTCCTCGACAGACTTCGCATTGGCCGCCAGCACATCATCGATGATCTTTTCCAACTCACCCGAATCCGACATCTGCTTCAGCCCCTTGGCCGCGATGATGGCGTCGGCGTCACCACCCTCCTCCCCCGCCCACATGGCCGGAAAGACATCCTTCTTGGCAGTGTTGTTCGACACCGTGCCATCGGCAATACGCACCAGCAGCCTGGCCAGCTGCGCCGGCTTGACCGGAGCCGCTTCCAGCGCAACGCCTTCTCGGTTGAGCAGCGACGACACATCGCCCATCAGCCAGTTGGCAGCGGGCTTGGCATTGGCCGCACCGGCTTCGGCGACCACGGCTTCGAAGTAGCTAGCCAGTGCCTTAGACGCGGTCAGCACGCTGGCGTCATAGGCGGACAAGCCATATTGCGACACCAGGCGCGCCTGCATGGCCACCGGCAGTTCCGGCAGCGCGGCCTTCACCCGCTCGATCCAGGCCGCGTCGATCTCCAGCGGCAGCAGGTCGGGATCGGGGAAATAGCGGTAATCGTGCGCATCTTCCTTGGTGCGCATGGCGCGCGTCTCGCCGGTGTCCGGATCGAACAGCACGGTGGCCTGCTGGATGGCGCGGCCGTCCTCGATCTCGGCGATCTGCCACTGGACTTCGTAGTCAATGGCCTGCTGCAGGAAGCGGAACGAATTCAGGTTCTTGATCTCGCGGCGCGTGCCCAGCGTGGGGCTGCCGTAGGGGCGCACCGACACGTTGGCGTCGCAGCGGAAGCTGCCTTCCTGCATATTGCCGTCGCAGATGCCCAGCCACATCACCAGCGCGTGCAGGGCCTTGGCGTAGGCCACGGCCTCGGCCGAGCTGCGCATGTCGGGCTCGGTGACGATCTCCAGCAGCGGCGTGCCGGCGCGGTTCAGGTCGATGCCGGTCATGCCGGCGAAATCTTCGTGCAGCGATTTGCCGGCGTCTTCCTCGAGGTGGGCGCGCGTGAGCTGCACGGTCTTCTCGTAGGTCTCGCCCTTCTTGCCTTCAACCTGGATGCTGATGCTGCCGCCCTGCACCACCGGGATCTCGTACTGGCTGATCTGGTAGCCCTTGGGCAAGTCGGGGTAGAAGTAGTTCTTGCGCGCGAAGATACTGCGCGGCGCGATGGTGGCGCCGATCGCCAGGCCGAACTCGATGGCGCGCTCGACCGCGCCGCGGTTGAGCACCGGCAACACGCCGGGCAGCGCCAGGTCGACCGGCGAGGCCTGCGTGTTCGGCGCCGCGCCGAAGGCGGTGGAGGTACCGGAAAAAATCTTGGAGGCCGTCGACAACTGCGTGTGCGTCTCGAGGCCGATCACCACTTCCCATTGCATGGCGGTATTCCTGTTCGTGTGCTGTATGTGTTGCTACGTGTTTGCTACGTCTGCTACGTATTCATCGGCATCGCGCCGCATTTCGCATCCGATCGCGGCGCCATACCAGTATTCATCTCACGGATTCGGGCTGGCCAGCCACGAATCCAGTTGCGCCAGCGCCGCGCCGCGCGCGACCGGGTCGCCGCCCTCGGTCACGCCCCGGCCGGGACTCGCGCCATTGGGCACATCGCGCCGCACCCGCAGCTCGCTGGTGCCGTCAAAGCCGTGATACGCGCCAGGATAGATCTCCAGCCGGAAGCGCGCATCGGGCTGGCGCGCCGTGACCGCCTCGCGCAACATGGCGCAGCGGGTGGCCGGGGTCCAGTCGTCGGCGCCGCCGGTCATCAGCAGCAAGGGCGTGCGCAGGCGGTATTCATGCCGTTGCACGGCGCGCTTGCAGCCAGGATAAAAGGCCACGGCGCGCTCGATTGCCGGCGCGCCCGCCGGCCAGTCGCGGCTGGCGTCGATGGTGCTGAGCACCGCCTGCGCGCCGTTGGACCAGCCCAGCAGCACAATGCGCGCCGTGTCGATGCCGGGCTGCCGCGCGAGCCAGCGCAGCGCCGCCAGGACATCGCCGCGCCGCGTTTCGTCGTCGATGTCGCGCCCGGCCAGCGCTTCAGTGCAGATGCCCTGCGGCTTGCCGCGCGGACCGAAGCTGTCGGGCAGCAACACAGCGTAGCCGCGCGCGGAGAGCCATTGCACGTATTCCCGGTAGCGCACCTGCAGCGCCGCGGCATCCGCGCCGCCGCTTTGGTAGAGCCCGGCGCAGCCATGCAATGCAATGACCACCGGCAATGCCTGCGCCGACGCCAGCGCGCCGCGCTGCGGCAAGAACCAGTGGGCGCTGAGCGCATTGCCCTTGTCGGCATCGGGAAAATGCACCGTCTGCGCCGGCGGCATGGCGTGCATGCCGGCCTCCGGCACGAAGGCATGCGCGAGCACGCCGTGGCTTGCCAGCAGCAAGGCGCAAGCGCCCAGGCAAAAATCCCGCAGGCGGGCGGCGAGTCCGGACAGGGCGCTGAGCGGGTGCATCGGATTCATCGGGTCTGTGCGCAGCCGCCGGTGCCGGGTTCGAACATCACCGGCCAGGCTTCCTCGTAGATGCCCGGCGAGCAGCGCGCCTCGCAATTGGCGTGGGCCAGCGTGACCCGGCGCGGATCCTGCCAGATCATCAGCTTGCAGGCGCTGCCGTCGTTGGCGCGCAACTCGATATGCGGCTTCTTCTTCGTCTGGCGGAATTCGGCCAGGTTGAAGCTGCACGAACCGCGCTTGCCCACCCACAGCTTCCACGACAACTGCTGCACGCTGTTGTCCGCCACGCGCAGCTGGGCGTCCTCGCGGAAGCCGTCTTCCTCGGTGCGGCGGCAATCCCCGGCAAGGTCGATGTCGCGGCTGGCGATCGGCGTGGGCCCGCCGCCGAAGCGCGGCAGCGGAATGCAGGCCGCCAGTGCGGCGGCCAGCCCGATGCCGAGTGCGAGCCGGACCAGCCAGCGCCGCGCGATCATGCCTTGGCAGGCCGGCGCAGGTGCCAGTCCGTTGCCTGCTGGAAAGCGTGCGCCGTCTGCAGCAGTTCGGCTTCGCCGAAGTAGTTGCCGATCAGTTGCAGGCCAACCGGCATGCCGCCCTCGCCCAGCCCGCAGGGCACGCTCATGCCGGGCAGGCCGGCCAGGCTGGTCGACAGCGTGAAGATGTCGGCCAGGTACATCTGCACCGGGTCGGCGCTCTTCTCGCCCAGCTTCCAGGCGACCGTGGGCGCCACCGGGCCCATGATCACGTCGCACTGGGTAAAGGCGCGCTGGAAATCGTCGGCGATGATGCGGCGGATCTTCTGCGCCTGCAGGTAATAGGCGTCGTAGTAGCCGTGCGACAGCACATAGGCGCCCACCATGATGCGGCGCTTGACCTCGGGGCCGAAGCCTTCGGCGCGGGTCTTCTTGTACATGTCCATCAGGTCACGGTACTCGGCGGCGCGATGGCCGTAGCGCACGCCGTCGAAACGCGACAGGTTGGACGAGGCCTCGGCCGGCGCGATCACGTAGTACACGGGGATCGACAGCTCGGTCTTGGGCAGCGACACCTCGACCAGCGTGGCGCCCAGCTTCTCGTACTCGGCGAGCGCGGCGCGCACGGCCTGCTCCACGTCTGCCGACAGCCCCTTGCCGAAATACTCGGTGGGCAGGCCGATGCGCAGCCCGGACAGCGGCTTCTCAACGCTGGCGCCGGCGCGCGGCTTGCCCAGCAGGCGCGTGTAGTCCTCGTCGACACCGCCCTGGGCGGGCGCGAGGCTGGTCGAGTCGCGCTCGTCGAAGCCGGCCATGGCGCCCAGCAGCATGGCGCAGTCCTCGGCGGTGTGCGCCATCGGGCCGCCCTGGTCGAGCGAGGAGGCGAAGGCGATCATGCCGTAGCGCGACACGCGGCCGTAGGTGGGCTTGATGCCCGTAATACCCGAGAACGAGGCCGGCTGGCGGATCGAGCCACCGGTGTCGGTGCCGGTGGCGGCGGGCGCCAGCCCGGCTGCCACTGCGGCGGCCGAGCCGCCCGAGGAGCCGCCCGGCACGCGGCTGGCATCCCAGGGGTTCTTCACCGGGCCGAAGTGCGAGTTCTCGTTGGACGAGCCCATCGCGAACTCGTCCATATTGGTCTTGCCCAGCGTGACCATGCCGGCGGCGCCCAGGCGCTCGACCACGGAGGCGTCGAACGGGCTTTCATAGTCGGCGAGCATGCGCGAGCCCGCTGTTGCGCGCCAGCCACGCGTGACGAACACGTCCTTGTGGGCGATCGGCACGCCGGTCAGCAGGCCGGCTTCGCCGCGCGCGCGGCGCTCGTCGGCGGCGCGGGCCTGCGCCAGCGTGAGTTCGGGGTTGACGTCGACAAAGGCGTTGAGCGCGCTGGCCTGCTCGATGCGGGCCAGGTAATCGCGCGCCAGTTCTTCGGCGGAGACGGTGCGTGCCGCCAGCGCGTCGGAGAGCTCGCGCAGGGAGGTCACGGTAGATGCGGAAAAGGACATGTCGGTCGGTTTGGCTTGGCAGGTGATGGCTGCCGGCGCCGCCTGGCGGCGGCGCGGCGCAGCCGCTGGTTCGAGGGCCGGTGTTCGATGACCTTTATTCGATGACCTTGGGCACCAGGTAGAGGCCGCCTTCGGTGGCCGGCGCGGGACGCTGGTAGTCCTCGCGGCGGTTGGACTCGGTCACGATGTCGTCGCGCAACCGCTGCGACATCTCGCGCACCGCGGACAGCGGATGGGCCAGCGGCACGATGCCGGTGGTATCGACCGCCTGCATCTGTTCGACCAGGGAGAAGAATTGATTGAGCTGCACAAGCGTCTGCCCGGCCTCGGCATCGTTGATTTCGATGCGGGCAAGGTGGGCGATGCGCTTGACGTCGGATAGGTCGAGAGCCATGGCTTGGGGTCGGTGCGAAAGGCGATGCGGGCGCGGCCGGGGCGGGCCGGCGAGTGCTGCCGGGAGCGCCCGGGAATCGTCAAAGTTACAGGTTTTTTCGGGGTAGAAGCCCCCGAAACAGGGGGAATTATAAGGTATCATTGCGCGTTGCCATCCTTTGGCAGCGCCTTCGTCACATTGGTGCACATTGGTGCAAAACCGCGTGCCGCGGAGCTTTGTGGGTCACCCTGCGGTCCCCCGGACCCACGGATCGCAGCATTGGCCACATCGCCAGGCCACCAGCCGGCGGTGCGATGCCGAAGGCAGGCAAGGGATACAGACAGGTTCCTCCGATTAGACCGCCCCCGCCAGCAATTAAATTGTAATTGCGGTGCCGTTCCACCGAACTTTCGCGCGTGGTCTAATCAAAGGTACCCGTACAGGTCGTTTCCGCCACCCGGCGAGACGGCCTTGGTTGGCGGCCCCGGCCCTGACAGCACGCCCCCTGTGGCAGGCTGGCAACGGCGCCGGCCCCACCGAACGACCGGGGGCCTTAATACTACCCGTCGCTATGAATATCGTGGCTGGCCCCGCAGCGGCGCCGGCCACTTCGCATACTCGCGAACCACCAGAAAACAGGATTCCTGATGTTCGGATTTCTCCGCAGCTACTTCTCGAACGATCTCGCGATCGACCTCGGCACCGCCAACACCCTGATCTATATGCGCGACAAGGGCATCGTCCTTGACGAGCCGTCCGTCGTCGCGATTCGCCAGGAAGGCGGGCCCAACGCCAAGAAGACCATCCAGGCGGTCGGCAAGGAAGCCAAGCAGATGCTGGGCAAGGTGCCGGGCAACATCGAGGCCATCCGCCCGATGAAGGACGGCGTGATCGCCGACTTCACCGTCACCGAGCAGATGCTCAAGCAGTTCATCAAGATGGTGCACGACACCAAGCTGCTGCGTCCCTCGCCGCGCATCATCATCTGCGTGCCGTGCGGCTCGACCCAGGTCGAGCGCCGCGCCATCCGCGAATCGGCGCTGGGCGCCGGCGCCAGCCAGGTGTACCTGATCGAGGAGCCGATGTCGGCCGCGATCGGCGCCGGCCTGCCCGTGTCGGAGCCGTCCGGCTCGATGGTGGTGGATATCGGCGGCGGCACCACCGAGGTGGGCATCATCTCGCTGGGCGGCATGGTCTACAAGGGTTCGGTGCGCGTGGGCGGCGACAAGTTCGACGAAGCCATCGTCAACTACATCCGCCGCAACTACGGCATGCTGATCGGCGAGCAGACCGCCGAAGCCATCAAGAAGGCCATCGGTTCGGCCTTCCCCGGCTCCGAAGTCCGCGAAATGGAAGTCAAGGGCCGCAACCTGTCCGAAGGCATCCCGCGCGCCTTCACGGTGTCCTCCAACGAAATCCTGGAAGCCTTGACCGATCCGCTCAACCAGATCGTGTCGGCAGTCAAGATCGCGCTCGAACAGACCCCGCCGGAACTCGGCGCCGACATCGCCGAGCGCGGCATGATGCTGACCGGCGGCGGCGCGCTGCTGCGCGACCTGGATCGTCTGCTGGCCGAGGAAACCGGCCTGCCGGTGCTGGTTGCCGAAGACCCGCTGACCTGCGTGGTGCGCGGCTCCGGCATGGCGCTCGAACGCATGGACAAGCTGGGCAGCATCTTCTCTTACGAATAAAGCGTCAGCAGAGGAATCGCTCATGGCGCGAAGCGGCCTGCCGGATTACCTGGTCGGGGCCGCGCCGTGCCGCGCCACCCTCCCGACCCGGCCCGAGCCCGTGCAACACACCGCGCCGCGACGCCCCAGCCACGCTGGCTGGCGCGCCGAGGCGCTGTCGTGCCTGCGGGACCGGGAGACCTTTCCGCCAGCGCACGGGTAAATGGATTACACTCCGCCGCCGCTCTTCAAGCAGGGCACTTCCGCCGTCGCGCGCCTCGTCTTCTATGTGACGATCGCGCTGGCGCTGCTCATCGTCGATGCGCGCTTTGACGCTCTGCGCGTGGTACGCCAGGTTGCCGCCACCGTGCTGATGCCGGTCGAGCGCACCGTGCTGGTGCCGCGCGATGCGCTGCGCGCCACCTTCGACTACGCCCAGTCAGCGGCCGCCCTGGCCAGCGAGAACCGCGAACTCAGGCGCCGCATGGTGGCCGAGGCCGAGGGCTCGGTGCGCCAGTCCCAGCTCGAAGCCGAGAACAATCAGTTGCGCAAGCTGCTCGGCCTGGTGCAGCAGTCGGCCACGCCGGTGACGTCGGCCGAGATCCTGTACGACGCCCGCGACCCCTACAGCCAGCGCATCGTGATCGACCGCGGCAGCCAGCACGGCCTGCGCGCGGGCTATCCGGTGATCGACGAACGCGGCGTGATCGGCCAGGTGACACGCGTGTCGCCGTTCCAGTCCGAAGTCACGCTCCTGACCGACAAGGAACAGGCCATCCCGGTGCAGGTCGTGCGCAACGGCCTGCGCAGCGTAGCCTTCGGCGGCGCCCGCGCCGGCCTGCTGGACCTGCGCTTCATGGCCGCCTCGGCGGACCTGCAGCAGGGCGACCTGCTGGTCACCTCGGGCCTGGACGGCACCTACCCGCCCGGCCTGCCGGTTGCCCGGATCGTGCAGATCGAACGCAAGGCGGATACCGCCTTCTCGCGTGTGTACTGCGAGCCGGTGGCCGGGGTGCGCTCGCACCGCCAGCTGCTGGTGATCCGCTACGAAGCCCAGCTGCCGCCGCGCGAATCCATCGACGGCCCGCGCGACGCCAAGGAAGCCAGGATCGTCAGGGCCGACCGGCCGGGCGTAAAGGACGCCGAACGCGCCGACGCCAAGCCGGCGGCGAAGCCCGCCGCAAAGCCGGCCGACAAACCTGCCGACAAGGCGGCGGAAAAACCCGCGGACAAGCCCGCCGCCGCCAAGGAGGTCAAGCGTTGACCAATCCCCAATACCTGCTGCGCCCGGTCAACCCCGCGTTTATCGCGCTGAGTTTCGTGCTGGCCTTCCTGTTCAACCTGATGCCCTGGGGCACCACGCTGTGGGTGCCCGACATGGTGGCGCTGGTGCTGGTGTTCTGGAACATCCACCAGCCGCGCAAGGTCGGCATGGGCGTGGCGTTCGCGCTCGGCCTGCTGATGGATGTGCACGATGCGCGCCTGCTGGGCGAGCACGCCATGGCCTACTCGCTGCTGGCGTACTTCGCCATCACCATCCATCGCCGCGTGCTGTGGTTCACCGTCTATACGCAGGCGCTGCACGTGCTGCCGCTGCTGTTCGTCGCCCACGCGGTGCCGGTGGTGATCCGCCTGGCCATGGGCGCGCCGCTGCCCGGCTGGCAGCTGCTGCTGGCGCCGGGCATCGAGGCGCTGCTGTGGCCGCTGGCCACCGGCATGCTGCTGGCGCCGCAGCGCCGCAGCGCGGACGTGGATGAAACCCGGCCGATCTGACGCTTTACCCCAACCGATGTCCCGCCGCGCCCCCGTAGGGTGCGCGGCAAACCGCAAGGCTGACGCAGTACCATGACCGAAATACGCAATGTCGAACAGGAGCTCGGCCGCTTCCGCATCCGCGTAGCGGCGGCGGGCCTGTTTGCCGTGATCTGCTTCGGCCTGCTGTTCACGCGCTTTCTCTGGCTGCAGTGGTACAAGCATGACCAGTACTCGGCCAAGGCCGAGGACAACCGCATCTCGGTGGCGCCGATCGAGCCCAACCGCGGCATCATCATGGACCGCAACGGCGTGGTGCTGGCGCGCAACTATTCCGCCTACACGCTGGAAATCACGCCGTCCAAGCTGTCCGACACGCTCGACAACACCATCGAGGAACTGGCCCAGCTGATCGACATCCAGCCGCGCGACCGCCGCCGCTTCAAGCGGCTGATGGAAGAATCCCGCAGCTTCGAAAGCCTGCCGATCCGCAGCCAGCTCACCGATGAGGAAGTGGCGCGTTTCTCCGCGCAGCGCTTCCGCTTTCCCGGCGTGGACGTGCGCGCGCGGCTGTTCCGCCAGTACCCGATGGGCGAGTCCGCCTCGCACGTGATCGGCTACCTCGGCCGGATCTCGCAGCGCGACCAGGAACGCATCGAGGCCATGGACGAGGCCAACAGCGCCGAAGGCGCCAAGTACGATCCGCGCAAGGACGCCGACAACTACAAGGGTTCCAGCTACATCGGCAAGATCGGCATCGAGCAGAGCTACGAGACCGAGCTGCACGGCCTGACCGGCTTCGAGGAAGTGGAAGTGAGCGCGGGCGGACGCCCCATCCGCACGCTGTCCACCTCCCCCGCCACGCCCGGCAACAATCTGATCCTCTCGCTCGACATCCGCCTGCAGCAGCTGGCCGAGGCGCTCTTTGGCGACAAGCGCGGCGCGCTGGTGGCGATCGAGCCGGCCACCGGCGACATCCTGGCCTTTGTTTCCAAGCCGACCTACGACCCCAACCTGTTCGTCGAAGGGATCGACACCAATACCTGGAACGAACTCAACGGCTCGCCCGACAAGCCGCTGCTGAACCGTCCGCTGCGCGGCACCTACCCGCCCGGCTCGACCTACAAGCCGTTCATGGCGCTGGCGGCGCTCACCACCGGCAAACGCACCGCAGCCTGGGGCATGCACGATCCGGGCTCATTCACGCTGGGCAACCATACCTTCCGCGACGACAAGCCGGGCGGCCACGGCTGGGTGGACATGAACGCCTCCATCGTGCAGTCGTGCGATACCTATTACTACATGCTGGCGCGCGACATGGGCGTCAACGCCATTCATGACTTCATGAAGCCGCTGGGCTTCGGCCAGATCACCGGCATCGACATCGAAGGCGAGAGCCGCGGCATCCTGCCGTCGACCGAATGGAAGCAGCGCGCCTACCGCAAGCCCGAGCAGCGGAAGTGGTATGACGGCGAAACCATCTCCCTTGGGATCGGACAGGGCTACAACAGCTTCACCATCCTGCAGCTGGCCAACGCCACCGCCATCCTGGTCAACAACGGCTCCGCGATGAAGCCCCACCTGGTCAAGGCGGTGGAGGATTCCGTAACCCGCGACCGCGAGCTCACGGTGCCCAAGGAAAGCTACCGGCTGCCGTTCAAGCAGGCCGATATCGACGTGATCAAGCGCGCCATGGTCGGCGTGACGCACTCGGGCACGGCTGCGCGCGCCTTTGCCGGCGCAGCCTACGAGTCGGCCGGCAAGACCGGTACCGCCCAGACCTTCACCATGGGCAAGAACGAGAAGTACAACCACCACGCGCTGGACGAGCGCAAGCGCGACCATGCGCTCTATACGGCATTCGCACCGGCCGACAACCCGAAAATCGCGCTGGCGATGATCGTGGAAAACGCCGGCTTCGGCGGCGCCGTGGCCGCGCCGATCGCGCGCAAGGTGATGGATTACTACCTGCTCGGCAAGTGGCCGGCAGAGCTGGAGAACATCGCCCCGCCCGCATCGGAGCGTGCCGGCGGCAAGCCACCGGTGGATACGCCCAGCGTGTTCACCACCGGCCACACCGCCAGCATCGCCAGCGCCACGGTCATGGGCGCCAGCGAGGCCGCCGCCACCAGCGAAGGCGCCAGCGCGCCGGCCGCGCGCGTCGCAGCCCGTGCCGGTGCTGCCGCCACGGCCGCTTCCGCCGTGCAGGCGCCGTTGATCGACCCCGCCGCCATCGCGCCGGCCTCGGCGGTGCAGACGCTGGACGAGCGCATGGCGCAGGCCCTTGGCCACAGCCGCCCGGCTCCGGCCCCCGCCCCTGCCGCGCAAGCCGTGGTGGGTCCGGCCAGTTCCAAACCCCGCGCCAAGCCGGCAACCGCGCCCGCCGCGGCCGGCGGCAACGCCAACGCTACACGCTGAAGGAGACGCGCCATGGATCGCCGCCGCGTCCTATCGTTCATCAAGACGGCCATCACCGGCTTCGACAAGCCGCTGGCGCTGATCGTCTTCCTGCTGTTCGCCACCGGCATCGTGGCGCTCTACTCCGCCGCCATCGACATGCCCGGCCGGGTCGAGGACCAGTTGCGCAACATCCTGCTCTCCTATGTGGTGATGTGGGTCATCGCTTACCTGCCAACCCAGACGCTGATGCGGGTGGCGGTGCCGCTCTACACGGTAGGCGTGGCCCTGCTGGTCGCGGTGGCGATGTTCGGCCTGATTCGCAAGGGCGCGCGCCGCTGGCTCTATGTCGGCATGGTGATCCAGCCCTCCGAGATCATGAAGATCGCCATGCCGCTGATGCTGGCGTGGTACTTCCAGAAGCGGGAGGGCTCGGTCAGGTGGTTCGATTTCGTGCTGGCGCTGGTGCTGCTGCTCGTGCCCGTCGGCCTGATCGCCAAGCAGCCCGACCTTGGCACCGGTCTGCTGGTGATGGCCGCTGGTCTCTATGTGATCTATTTCGCCGGCCTGTCGTGGAAGATCATCCTGCCGCTGCTAGCCATCGTGGTGGTGGCCATCACCGCGCTGGTCAGCTTCGAGCACGATATTTGCGCCCCTGGCGTGAACTGGCCGATCCTGCACGACTACCAGCAGCACCGCATCTGCACGCTGCTCGATCCCACCACCGACCCGCTCGGCAAGGGTTTCCACACCATCCAGTCCATTATCGCCATCGGCTCCGGCGGCGTCTTCGGCAAAGGCTGGCTGAAGGGCACGCAGACGCACCTGGAGTTCATCCCGGAAAAGCACACCGACTTTATCTTCGCGGTCTTCTCGGAGGAATTCGGCCTGGTGGGCAATGCGGTGCTGCTGGTGCTGTACCTGCTGCTGATCTTCCGCGGGCTGTATATCGCGGCCAACGCGCCGACGCTGTTCTCGCGGCTGCTGGCGGGGGCGATCACGCTGATCTTCTTCACCTACGCGTTCGTCAACATGGGGATGGTTAGCGGCATCCTGCCCGTGGTGGGGGTGCCGTTGCCGTTGATGAGCTATGGCGGGACGGCGCTGGTGACGCTGGGCATGGGGATCGGGATACTGATGAGTATCTCGCGTCAGAAGCGGCTGATACAGACGTAGCCTGTCGCGCGATTTGGCCTCTGAAATGACACCGCGCTAGGGTATCCTCTTCCCTTTGGCACGTTCACATCCAAGGGCTCAAATGCGGCGCGTCGTATTCAATCAGAAGGGCGGTGTCGGTAAGTCGACCATCGTTTGCAACCTGGCGGCCATCAGTGCCAGCGAAGGCCTGCGCACCCTGGTCATCGACCTGGATGCGCAAGGCAACTCCAGCCAGTACCTGCTCGGCACGCAGGCTGCGGAAGCCACCCCGACCGTGGCAGACTTCTTCAACACCGCGCTGACGTACAGCTTCAAGCCGGTGGAAGTCACCTCGTTCATCCATGCCACGCCGTTCGAGAACCTCGATGTGATGCCCGCCCATCCCGAGCTCGACGCGCTGCACGGCAAGCTCGAATCCCGCTACAAGATCTACAAGCTGCGCGATGCGCTGATCGAGCTGGAAGCGGTGTACGACGCGATCTACATCGACACGCCGCCGGCTTTGAATTTCTATACCCGCTCCGCGTTGATCGCTGTCGAGCGCTGCCTGATTCCGTTCGACTGCGACGATTTCTCGCGCCGTGCGCTTTATACGCTGCTCGACAATGTGAAGGAGATCCAGCATGACCACAATGCTGACCTGGAAGTCGAGGGGATCGTGATCAACCAGTTCCAGCCGCGTGCCAGCTTGCCGTTGCAGCTGGTTGAAGAACTGGTTGGCGAGGGGTTGCCGGTGCTGAATTCACGGTTGTCTTCGTCGGTGAAGATCCGGGAGTCGCATCAGCATGCGATGCCGATGATTCATCTGGATCCGAGGCATAAGCTGGCGTTGGAGTATTTGGCTTTGCATCGGGAGTTGGTGGGATAGGGTTTTATTGAGCGGTGTTGGTTTTTGCACCCAAAAGCCGTACGACATCCCCCTG
>NZ_JFJV02000022.1:0-661 GCF_000611145.1 Cupriavidus sp. SK-3
TCGGGCTAGCCAACGCCATCTTTCTTATCCCATCGGGAACCTGTTCCCGGTGCGGCAACGGGTTCCCTTTTCCGTTTCGGAGAACCCACAAAATGCAAAACCCCACTATCGCTCTTGGCAAGATCCGTGCTGGCCGTAATCCGCGCAAGTATTTCGATCCTGCCGAAATGGCAGAGTTGACCGACTCCGTTCGGGAGAATGGCGTCATCCAGCCGATCTTGATCCGTCCCCTGGACGGTGACGAGTTCGAGCTGGTCGCCGGCGAGCGCCGGTACCGGGCAGCGAAAGCTGCGCACGGTGACGACTATCCCATGCCAGTGACCATCAAGGCACTGACCGACGACGAGGCTGATCGTCTGGCTCTCATTGAGAACGTCCAGCGCGCCGACATGGCACCCTCGGAAGAGGCAGTGGCTGCGGCGAAGATCGTCGGGCAACTCAAGGGAGATCGCGACGAGGCCGCCCGTGTACTGGGCTGGTCGCGCGGGACGCTCGACAAGCGCCTGGCCCTGATGAATTGCAGTCCGTCCGTGCTTGACGCGCTCAACACGCGCCAGATCCAGCTCGGACACGCGGAACTGCTGGCCACCCTCGCGAAAGACAAGCAGGACAAGCTCCTGCCGGTCATCGTCAGCGAGAAGAAGACCGTGGCCGAACTCAA
>NZ_JFJV02000023.1:0-7162 GCF_000611145.1 Cupriavidus sp. SK-3
CGCCAGCAGCTAGAAGCAATAAAACCCCGCCAAAAACCGCTAAAAACCATACCAAAGAGATGCGCCCCCCAATCAAACCACCTCCAACCGAAAAACAGCAACCGACCTCTCCATCCTCTGCGCCTGCTCCCGCAAAGCATCAGCCGCCGCCGCCGCCTGCTCCACCAACGCCGCATTCTGCTGCGTAACCTGATCCATCTGCGTCACCGCCTGATTCACCTGTGCAATCCCGCTGCTCTGCTCGCGCGACGCCCGGCTGATTTCATCCATCATCGCCGTCACCCGCCCGACCGCGCCCACGATGCTCTCCATGGTCGCGGTAGCGTCGCCGGCCAGCGCCGAGCCCGCCTCCACGCGCTGGACCGATTGCGAGATCAGTGTGCGGATCTCCTTGGCGGAACTGCCGGCGCGCTGCGCCAGGTTGCGCACTTCGGCAGCCACGACGGCAAACCCGCGCCCGTACTCGCCGGCACGCGCCGCTTCCACTGCGGCGTTGAGCGCCAGGATATTGGTCTGGAAGGCAATCCCGTCGATCACCGCGATGATGTCGACGATGCGTTTCGAATCGGCCTCGATCTCGCCCATGGTCTGTAGCACGCGCCCCACCGAGGCTCCGCCGGCCACCGCGATGCCGGAAGCCTCGCTGGCCAGCGCGCTGGCCTGGTCCGCGCTGCCGGCATTCTGCTGCACGATCGCGGTGAGCTGCTCCATGCTGGCGGCGGTCTGCTGCAGCGACGATGCCTGCTCTTCCGTGCGCTGCGACAGGTCCAGGTTGCCTTGCGCGATCTCGCCCGCGGCCACCAGCACGTTCTGCGCGCCTTCCTTGGTGTCGCCGATCAGCACGCGCCAGGTATCCACCAGCGACAGCAGGTGCCGCTTCACATGGCTGAGTTCGTCGCTGCCATGGACTTCCAGCCGGATGCCAAGGTCGCCGGCGTTGATCCGGCCCACCATGTCCGCCACTTGCCGCACGTCCTCGCGCATGCCGCAGCTGAAACCGGCGAACAGGTAGAACGCCGCGCCCACCGCCAGCAGGGCCACGCCGCCGAGCACTTCCAGTTCCAGCTTGTCGGCTGCGATGCGCTGCTCCAGCATGGCGCGGGCAAGTGCGGAGAACTCCTTGTTGACCGAGGAGACCGCGTTGATGGCGGCGGTCGCTTCGTCGAAATAGGCCTTGGCCTCGATGTTGATGCCGCTGCTGCCCAGCATCCTCTCCTTCAGCGTGCGGTAGAAAGCATCCACGGCGGACAGTTGCGCCTGTGCGCTTTCCACCCGTGCGCGATACGCCGGCGCGCCGCGCGTCACGCGGCCGATGTCGCGCCGCACCGATTCCAGTCCATCCTGGATCTGCTCCCCGAGCGCGGCCAGTTCAGCCTGTTGCGCCGCATCGGAATAGCCGCCCTGGCTGATGATGGCGGCCCCCCTGCCACGCGCCAGCGCGCTCAGCTCGGCCAGCCTTGGCATCGGCCCGACCATCAGCGTGACCAGGTAGTACGAACCGCTATCGGGGTCGAGCGCGAGCGACGAGCGATCCGCCACATCGCCGATAAACAAGCGGGTCTGCTTGACCAGCGCGCTGTGCATGTCGAACAGCGGCCCGGCTGTCGTGTTCAGGCCCGTTTCATGCATGCGTCGCCACGACTCCCCGAGTTTTTTCGCGTCGGGCATAACGTCGAAGCCCGCCGCCGCTCCGGCTTGCTGCATCAGCCCGTCAAGGTGTGTAGCGGCCTTCGCATCCGCGCCATCGAACGTAGCGCGAAACGCCGCGTTGCCCGCCAGCACGGCATTGGCCGCACCGCGCCTGACCTGCGTCTCGCGCATGAAGTCGAGCGCGCGGTCGACGATGGCGAGGCCGCGCAGTTCGTCCTGGCTGGAGCGGATCGACTGCACCGAGAGGCTCAGCACCGCATAAAGCGAGCCGCTCAGCGGGATCAGGAACAGGATCGCAAGCAAGAGCAGCTTGCGCGTGATCGTCAGGCGCGCCATCAGGCGCATGGCAGGAGAAAGGAAAGTCACCACGAAAGACCCCAGAAAAAGCACTTGCATGTGCCTTGTATCGGCCGCATCGAGGCGTACTGAAGCGCAGTTTTCCAGCTTTTTTTTCATGCACTACTGCAGGGCGGAAACAGCACAAGACGGGTGCAGAATGCCCGTAATTCGGGCGAAAAATAGGCACAAACCGCGTGTAGAACAGGCGCAAGACGATCACGAAATAGCGGATAAGAGAGCCGACACAAAACAGACGCAAATCAAACGTAGAACGGTAGGCTTCGCGATGTCAGCGCGCCGGGCGGGTTCCGATGTGGGAAATGCCTGGGCCAATGCGCGTAAGCAGTGTCTTTTCTTGGGCGCTTGCGCCCCTGCTGGCCCGCGAGACCAGGATTCCCAACCCAGGAGATGCCGATGCTGAGTCCGCACGAATTTGCTACCTTGATGCTGGTCCACGATACGCAGGACCGGCTGGAACTCGATCCCGTGGATCTGGAGGCGTTGCTCGAACGCGGCCTTGTGTCGCTGGAGGAATGCGGGGCCGGCCATTGGTGCCCGCATGTCACGCCACATGGTTTCGCCTTGCTCAGGGCGATGGGCTGGCAGGGCGATATGGCCAGGGCGCGGCAGGGCGCGTCACGCGGGCAGGAAGCATCCGCGCGGTAGAGCGGCAAGGTGGTCTCGCCGCTTCCTCGCGGCTCAATGAAAGTCGCGGCTGGACACCATCAGACGGCCCAGCAACGGACTCAGGTCCACCAGTTCCTGCGCCACCAGGTGCCTCACCTCGCCCTGGCGCTGCCACATGCCGATCACGCCCAGCAGCGTGGCGCCCAGCACTTCCTTGCGCTGGCGCTCGATCAGGTCCGGCCAGAGAATCACATTGACGGCACCCGTCTCATCCTCGATCGACGTGAAGATCGTGCCGCTGGCGGTCGCCGGCCGCTGCCGCACCGTGACGATGCCGCAGGCCCGCACGCGCCGGCCGTTGCCGCAACGGGCCAGATCCTGCGCGGTGGCGTACTTCATGGCCGCCAGCCGCGGCCGCAGCAGCGCAAGCGGATGCGACTTGAGCGACAGGCCCATGCTGGCGTAGTCGGCGGCCACGTCCTCGCCCAGGCGCGGCGCCGGCAGCGACAGCTCGCTCTCGGCCGGCGGTGCCTCGTAGAGCAGGTCATGATGGGCGGCCTGCAGCGCGGCGGCGCGGGCCTGCCAGCGCGCCTGGCGCCGATGCCCGGCGAGGCTGGCCAGCGCATCGGCGGCGGCCAGCGCGTCGATGTCGTGGCGATCGAGCCGCGCCCGCAGCACAAGATCCTCGACGCTGGCAAAAGGCTGCCTGGCGCGCGCCTGCTCGATGCGCCCGGCAGCCGCCTCGCGCATGCCGCTCACGCGGTTGAGCCCGAGCCGCACCGCGGGTTGGGTGCGCTCGCGTCCTCGCGCTGCCCGCCCATCCGCTTCCTGCTCCAGCGTGCTTTCCCAGCAGCTCACCGTGACATCCACGGGCGACGTACGCACGTGGTGGCGCCGCGCATCCTGCACCAGTTGCGAAGGTGAATAGAAACCCATCGGCTGGCTGTTGAGCAAGGCGCACAGGAAAGCCGCCGGATGATGGCACTTGATCCACGCGCTGACATAGACCAGCTTGGCGAAGCTGGCGGCATGGCTTTCCGGGAAGCCATATTCGCCGAAGCCTTCGATCTGCTTGCAGATGGCCAGCGCAAAGGCTTCCGGATACTTGTTGCGGGTCAGCGCGCTGACCAGCGCATCCTGGTGCTGCTTCAGGTCGCCCTTGCGCCGCCAGGCCGCCATCGAGCGGCGCAGTTGATCGGCCTGGCCGGGAGTGAAACCGGCGGCGTCGATGGCCAGTTGCATCACCTGCTCCTGGAAGATCGGCACGCCCAGGGTCCGGCCCAGCACCTTCTCGATGACGTCGTTGTGATACGCCGGCGGCTTGCCGGTGCGCCGCACCTGCTCGCGCCGCTTCAGGTACGGATGCACCATGCCACCCTGGATCGGCCCGGGCCGCACGATGGCCACCTCCACCACCAGGTCGTAGAAGGTGCGTGGCTGCAGCCGCGGCAGCATCGACTGCTGCGCGCGAGACTCCACCTGGAACACGCCGACGGTATCGGCGGCGCAGATCATGTCGTAGGTCTGCGCGTCCTTGCCGGGGATGTCCTCCATGCGGTACGGCGCGCCCGAGCGGCTCGGGATCATCGCCAGCGCGCGGCGGATGGCCGACAGCATGCCCAGCGCCAGCACGTCCACTTTCAGCAGGCCGAGCGATTCCAGATCGTCCTTGTCCCACTGGATCACGCTGCGGTCTTCCATGGCCGCGTTCTCGATCGGCACCAGCCGCGACAGCTTGTGCCGCGCGATCACGAAACCGCCCACGTGCTGCGACAGATGCCGCGGAAAGCCGCGCAGTTGCGCGGTCAGGCTGGCCCACTGCCGCACCGCCGGCGATTCCGGGTCCAGCCCGTACTGGGCAATGCGGTCGAGAAAGGTCTTGCCACCGTCCCACCAGGCCTGGCCCTTGACCACCTGCTCGATCACGCTGGCGTCGATGCCCAGCGCGCGGCCCACATCGCGCAGCGCGCTGCGCGAGCGGTAGGTGATCAGCGAGGCGGCCAGCGCGGCGCGGTCGCGGCCGTATTTCCCGTAGATGTACTGGATGACTTCCTCGCGCCGCTGGTGCTCGAAATCGACATCGATATCGGGCGGCTCATCGCGCTCGCGCGACAGGAAGCGGCCGAACAGCATGTTGGCATCGCCGGGATCGACCTCGGTGATGAACAGGCAATAGCAGACCAGCGAATTGGCCGCCGAGCCGCGCCCCTGGCACAGGATGCCGCGCCCGCGGGCAAAGCGCACGATGTCGTGCACGGTGAGGAAGAACGGCTCGTATTGCTTCTCCCGGATCAGTTCGAACTCCTCCTTCAACTGCTTGCGCCACTCGGGCTTGAGTCCGCCGGGGAAGCGCCGCAGCACACCCTTCATGGTCTCGCGGCGCAGGTAGCTGAAGGGAGTCTCACCGGGGGGCACCAGCTCTTCCGGATACTCGTAGCGCAGCGTATCGAGCGAGAAATCGCACAGCGAGGCGATCCGCACCGTCTGCGCCAGTGCCTCGCGCGGGTACAGCCGGGACAAGCGCTGCCGCATGCGCAGGTGCTGCTCGGCATTGGGCGCCAGCGTCATGCCGCACCCGGACAGCGGCTGGCCCACGCGAATCGCGCTCAGCACATCGGACAGCGGCTTGCGCGAACGCACATGCATGGTCACCGCGCCGGCCGCCGCCAGCGGCACGCCGGATTGCACCGATGCGTCCGCAAGACGCAGCCGGTGCAAGGCATCGGCATGGCCCTGCAACTGTTCGAGCGCGATCCAGCCGCGCGCGCCAAAGGTCTGCCGCATCCATTGCGCTTGCTGCAGCAACGCCTCGGGCTCGGGGCAATAAGACGGCAGCAGCAGCGCCAGGCAGTTGGGCATGCCGCGCAGATGAGCCTGTTCCGGCTGCGGCGGCGCGGCCAGGTCGTCGGGGTGGAGCCGGTAGCTGCCCTTCTCCGAGCGCGTGCGCCCCAGGGTGATCAGTTCGCTCAGGTTGCCGAAGCCTTCCCGGTCCTGCGCCAGCAGCACCAGCCGCAGCACCGGCTGGCCGGCGGAGTCCGTCAGCGTGAAGCGGCTGCCGACCAGCAGGCGGAAATCCTGCGCGGCGCGGGCCAGCGCGTCCAGCCGTTCATGGCGGCGCAGGCGGGCCTGGGTGGCTTCGCCAGGGGCCAAGGCGTCGCCGGCGGCGGGCGTGGCATCCGGCACGGCGAGGGATTCATCATCCACGCCATGCCCGCCGTCATGCTGATCGCCCTCTTCGCCGTCGTCCTCGATGAGATCGTCATCGTCGCCATCCTCATCCAGCCCCGCGGCCAATCGCGCCGCGCTGCGCGCCGCGGCGTCGCCGATGCGCTCACGCAGGTCCTTCAGCGCATGATGCGCGCGCGCCGTGCCGGCCACCGAACATTCATCGGTCAGCGCCAGCCCGCGATAGCCCAGCGCAAAGGCGCGCTCGATCAGTTCGACCGGATGCGACGCACCGTCCAGGAACGTGAAATTGGAAATGCAGTGCAGCTCCACATAATCCGGCAATACCGGCAGCAATGCGGAAAGCGCCGGCGGCAAAGCGGAAAACGAGGGCATGGCGGGCTTGCTGGACATGACAGGGAGGCAAAGGCTCAGGCGAATCTCAGGCGAACAGGCCGTGCAGGAACCAGCGGTATTCACCGCTCTCCTCGCGCCCGGGACGCTGGCGATAGACCCAGCAACGCAGGCCATCCGCACGTTCGGCGACGAAATAATCGCGCGTGGCCAGCGCGCCATCCCACCAGCCGCTCTCGATGCGCTCCGGCCGCGAGAGCAAGGTCAGCGGGCCGCCATGACAGGGCCGGTGACGCTGCACGGTGAGCGGCATCGGCTTGTCCAGCAGCCACGCCGGACGCTCCGGCATGGCGCCTGCCGGGGCCGGCTGCGGCGCGCGCGCCGGCATTTCGTCGACGGGGCACCAGCGATTGGCACGCTCGGGCCGGTGGTCGGGCAGCGGCTGGGGCTGCAACACGTTTTCGCGGCCGAGCCGCGCCATCAGCGTATCGAGCAGGCGGCCCAGTTCGGCTGGCGTGCCGCCTGGTTCCGGAAACAGCGAATCGCTCTGCGGCAGGCAGGTCTCCATGGACTCCACCACCAGCATCAGGCCCGCCGCCGGCACGCTGAACTGCACCTTGTCCAGCCGCTCCTGCAGCAGCCTGGACAGATGGACCGGATCGCGGCTGGGCTGCGCCAGGCTGACCGTCACCGGCGTAGACGGGGTCTCGGTGCCGAGCCGGTAGCGCTCGTGTTCGAGCCGCAGCACCAGCCGCGTCACGCCCGCCTGCTGTACCGCCAGCCAGCCGGCCAGCGCCAGCAGCAGGCGCTGCGCGCCCGCCATCACGCCCTGCACGGACTCGGTACGGCCCGGCAGCTCCATGCGCTGCGCGAAGGCTGCCGGCGCGCTGAACCAGGTAAAGCGCACTGGCACCTCGCCATAGGCCTGGTCCAGCCGCGCCAGCAGATCCGGCCCCAGCCGGCGCCGCAGGCCGGCACGCGGCAGGCCCCGCACCTCGCCCACGGTCCGGCAGCCGATGCCGTCGAG
>NZ_JFJV02000024.1:0-1704 GCF_000611145.1 Cupriavidus sp. SK-3
AGGGGGGTGAAACCGCCTTTGACTTTAAGCCCTTGACGTTAAGCCTTTGACGTTAAGTAGTTGACGTCAAGCACAGTTGCAACCCCACCAAACAAAAACAAAACACCCAAATCCCAAAAGGACCGAAAGGACCAAAAGGACCAAAAGGAGACACCCCATGCCCCATATCGACATCCACAAACTAGCCGACGAAGCCCGCTTCAACCCCTTCCACGCCCAAATCCTCCTCTGGTGCGCCCTCATCATCATCTTCGACGGCTACGACCTCGCCGTCGTCGGCATCGCCCTCCCCTCCATCATGAAAAGCATGGGCGTCGACGCCACCGGCGCCGGCTTCATGGTCAGCGCCGCGCTATTCGGCATGATGTTCGGCGCGATCTTCATGGGCACCATCGCCGACCGCATCGGACGGCGCCGCGCCATCGCCATCTGCATCCTGCTGTTCAGCGTCTTCACCGCCGCCGCGGGCTTCACCAGCGATCCCGTGACGTTCAGCGTCACGCGCTTCCTGGCGGGCCTGGGCATCGGCGGCGTCATGCCGAACGTGGTGGCGCAGATGACCGAATACTCGCCGCGCAAGATCCGCGGCACCATGGTCACGCTGATGTTCAGCGGCTACTCCGTAGGGGGCATGCTGGCCGCCCTGCTGGGCAAGGGCCTGATCGAGAGCTACGGCTGGCAATCGGTGTTTATCGCCGCGGGCCTGCCGGCGCTGCTGATCCCGTTCATCCTGAAATCCCTGCCGGAATCGATGCCCTTCCTGGTCAGGAAGGGCCAGATCGACACGCTCAAGGCCATCGTTTCCCGGCTGGAACCAGGCTACCGGCCGCAGGCCGGCGACCAGTTCGCCCTGCCCGCCGGCGACAAGGCCGGCGATGCGCCCATCGGCAAGCTGTTCCAGGACGGACGCGGCTTCAGCACCGTCATGTTCTGGGTAGCATTCTTCATGTGCCTCTTCATGGTCTACGCGCTCAGTTCCTGGCTGGCCAAGATGATGGCCGGCGCCGGCTATAGCCTGGGCTCGGCGCTCACCTTCGTGCTGGTGCTGAACTTCGGCGCCATGATCGGCGCCATCGGCGGCGGCTGGCTGGCGGACCGCTTCAATATCAAGTACGTGCTGGTGGGCATGTACGCCCTGGCCGCGGTATCGATCACGCTGCTGGGCTACCCGGTGCCCACCGCGCTGCTGTTCGTGCTGGTGGCGCTGGCCGGCGCATCGACCATCGGCACGCAGATCGTCACCTACGCCTATGCGGGGCAGTTCTATCCGATGGCGGTCCGCGCGACCGGCATCGGCTGGGCGTCGGGCATCGGGCGCAGCGGCGCCATCCTGGCGCCGATCGTGATCGGTGCGCTGGTGGGCATGTCGCTGCCGCTGCAGCAGAATTTCGTGGCCATCGCCATTCCGGCGGTGATCGCGATGATGGCGGTGTTGCTGATCGATCATCGGCGCTCGGCTTCGGCGCAGCATGCCGAGGGCGAGATGGAGCCTGTGGCACCCGTCGCGCTGGTGACCGGGTCACACACTACATCGTAAGGGGGGCGTGCGACGCAGGCACCGCCACGCATGCACTTACGGGTAAGATCGCAGTTCGCTCCGACCTGTCCGGTCGAGGGGCGCATCCCGAAAGTTCAATGAATACTCCCGCCGCTAAAGCCTTCGGCTTGTAGCAGGGGTTTCCGGGTTCGGCGACTCATGCACCT
>NZ_JFJV02000025.1:0-1176 GCF_000611145.1 Cupriavidus sp. SK-3
GCCCCGCGTGGTAGACGAAAAAAAACGCACCCAAGAGGTGCGTCAGTTTGATGGCCCGGCATTGCCGGGCGAAAATAGCCAATGGTCTGGCTGTCAGTCCTTGTGGACGCGACGGCCGTTACGGTCAGCCCACAGGAAATAGGCTGCCAGGCCAAGTGCCAGAACCAAAACAAATGTACCAAGCATCACTTTTCTCCTTTGGAAAGTACCGCGCCTACGGCGAATAGTACAACGGCGGCCACCAGAAGGTTAATCACACTGATGATTGAATCGAGTGTCCACCCGGGCTTACCGGCTAGGAAGCCGGCCATGCCGATAATCGCCGTGGCCGAGAGGGTATGAACGAAGCGACCGTACTGAAGACGCTGGTCCTTCGTTGGCGCGGCGATCGACATCTTGACCTCCTGCCAAAACCCACGCCTCACTGCGCTCGACCGCTCGACTCGGTATTCCGTCTCGCCTTCGCGGGCGAGCGGATATTGGAAGCCGCCCTCCAGAAGCACGAGGACATGTCGTTCGTCGGCGTCTTCGGCAGCCTCGACAAGATCGTGGAGGCGGCCGGGCAGCCGGACGATACCTGAACTGCGCTCATAGTGTACCGAGCAAGTGAACTCGTCGCCGCTAGTGGTTTTCAAAATGACCTTTGCCAGCTGTGTCATCTTGCCCCCTTAGCCGCGGCGGCCAGCTACAACGCGGAGCGTGGTCAACAGGTCGGCGTAGCCTTCCTGCGAGCCGATCGCGTTTAGGGGGACCATGTTGTCACGGCCTCCGGTCAGGTCGTCGCGACCCTTGCAGGTGCGAAACGAGACTTTCGCCGTTGACCGGTCGGCAGCATGCGCGATTTCGAAGCACAAGGAATCCGTCTGCAAGGAGAAGACTTCCACCTTGTGGCGATGCTGCCTACGTGCCTGGATCGTGAAATCACGCTGGCGCAACGAGAGATCTCCGGCGACGCGTCGCAAGACGCGCGATGCATCACGGTGAAGGGTCGCACGGGCCGCGGCGTCGCATGGGACGTGCGGGCGGGTAAAGGATTTTGGGAGCTTCATGGTGTATTCCAGATGTGGACGAGACACCAATCCCAACGGGACGATGTCCCGCAATGGGTGAGGTCTGGACAGGCCAGACATGGTTCGATGCGTCGAAGACGCGATCAAAAGCGTTTGCCGAAGCGGT
>NZ_JFJV02000026.1:0-1180 GCF_000611145.1 Cupriavidus sp. SK-3
ACCGCTTCGGCAAACGCTTTTGATCGCGTCTCCGACGCATCGAACCCTGTCTGGCCTGTCCAGACCTTACCCATTGCGGGACACCATCCCGCTGGGGATGGCTGTCCCGTTTCACCAGAGACTGCCATGAAGATCCCCAAATCCTTTACCCAACCGCACGCCCCGGGCAATGCCACAGCCTGCGCCTCCCTCAAACGTGATGCCTCCCGTGTCATCCGCCGCCTGGCGAACGACCTCGGGTTGCGTCCCCGTGAATTCACCGTCCGCGAACGCCGTCAGCGCCGCCAGCAAGCCGATGTCTATGCCCTGCATACCGATACGCTGTACTTGCAGATTGCCCACGCGCCGCAGCAATCCGCTGCCCGCATGAGCTTTCGCACGTGCCGCGGCCGCGACGACTATACCGGCGGCCGCGACAATGCGGTTTGCCTACAGTCGATCGGCTCGCCCGAAGGCTATGCCTCGCTCGTTGCCACGCTGCGCGTGGTCGCGGGCCGGCGCGGTTGAGGGCACTGACCATGACACGCATTGCCAAGGTCATCCTCAAATCCACCAGCGGCGACGAGTACTCGTGCTCGGTACACTATGAGCCAGACGCCGACGTTGTCACACTACCGGTGCGCCTGGACAACCTCGTCGATGCCTCCATTGCGATGGGGGAGCGTCACGTCCTTTTGCTGCTGGAAGACGGCTATCAGTTTCCGCTGGTGCGCATGGAACCTGCGGTCTACAACGTGGATCGTTCCAAGGCGGCCAAACGGGGCTGGATGGACGAAGCCAGGATGGCCGTTGCGGCTCCGACCAAGGACCAACGGTTGCAGTATGGTCGCTTCGCTCATACGCTCTCCGCTGCCGCAATCCTTGGCCTGGCTGGCTACCTTACCAGCCGGCCGGGATGGAACCTGACCGCTGTCGCAAATGGCGCAAGCCTGTTCGGCATCGCCGTTGTATTATTCGCTGTAGGAGCAGTCCTCTCGAAAGGAGAAAAGTGATGTTTGGTCCTCCTCTTTTGGTTCTTGCGTTGCTGTTTTCGGCCTACTTGCTGTGGGCAGACCGTAACGGGCGTCGCGTCCATAAGGACTGAGCGCCAAGCCACTGTCTTATTTCGCCCGGCAATCCCGGGCCATCAAACTGACGCACCTCTCGAGAGGTGCGTTTTTTTTCGTCTACCACGCGGGGC
>NZ_JFJV02000027.1:0-9898 GCF_000611145.1 Cupriavidus sp. SK-3
TGGCCCCCGTCACGCCGGCGGCACCCGTTGCACCCGTTGCGCCCGTGGCACCGGTCGCGCCCACGTCGCCACGCGCGATCTGGCTCGTCACCGCAGCCAGCGTGGTGTTGGTTGCGGCCAGGCGGGCGCTCAGCGCTTCGAGGCGGTCGTCATAGGCGTCGCCGTTCCTGGGCGCGAACTTCTGGTTTAGCAGGTCGAGGCTGCCGGCATCCACGCCGAGGTTGGTCAGGCGCTGCTTGACCAGCATCAGCGCGGTCGGCAGGCGATCGTTGGCGGCTCCGGCGGAGACGGCCGAGAAGGTCGTGAAGAAGGCTTCGGTATCCGGATTCTGCGCTGCCGATGCCACCACCAGTTCGGTGATCGGCGTAATGTTGGTGGTACCCGGGCCCTGCAAAAAGGAGTGCAGCACCAGCCCGGTGGAGGTGACGACCCGCGCGGCGCACGGCAGCGTCAGCCCGGCGGTCGAGACCGACCAGCTGCCGTCGGCGCCTGTGGTGGTGGTGGTCTGGCCGCTGACGCACTTGATCCGCACTTCCGCGTTGGTGATGGGCGCGCCGGTGGCGGCGGTGCCGGACATCGTGGCGGCCGGCAATGCGCCGGAGGAGACCGCCGCGCCCGCGTTTCCGCTGTCATCACCGCCGCAGCCGGACAGGAGAATGGCCGTAGCGGCGGAAAGACCGATGGCCCATTGGTGTTGTTTCATGATTCCCGACCCCTTCGATTTAAGTAGTTCTGGATGCGCGCGCATTGGCGTGCTGTTGGCATGGCACGCTGACCTTGCCGAAAAGACCGGATGTCTTTGTCGGTGAATGCCATGGCCCTGTGGATGAAAATACGGCCGTTTTCCGGGCGCAAGAATGGTAGCGTCAGAATTGGTTCCCATGTCCCCACTTTGGTAGGGGGTGTCGCATTTGAATTGGCGGTATGCTCTCGCCTTTCTGACTCGCGACTATGGAGAACCGGCGGTGGCACGCATTTGCCTGAACATGATCGTCAAGGACGAAGCGCCTGTGATCACACGCTGCCTGCAGAGCGTCAAACCGTGGATCGACCACTGGATCATCGTCGATACCGGTTCCTCCGACGGCACGCAAGAGGTCATCCGTCAGTTCATGGCCGGCATTCCCGGCACGCTGCACGAGCGTCCGTGGCGAGATTTCGCCCACAACCGCAATGAGGCCATGGCGCTGGCAAAAGACGAGATGACCGGCGCTGATGACTACCTGCTGTTCATCGATGCCGACGAAACCCTGCAAATGGACCTGGGGTTTCGGTGGCCGGCGCCCAGTGCCGACGGCTATCAGTTCCGCTGCGAACTCAATGGCTGGCAATACCTGCGCAATGCGCTGGTCTCGGCGCGTATGCCATGGCGCTGGGAGGGGGTACTTCACGAATACCTGACGCAGGATCAGCCACATCGCTGGGATGCACTGCCCGGTGCCGCCATCGTGGTGTCGCGTGACGGGGCAAGGGCGCGCGCAGGTGATACCTATCTGCGCGATATCGCGGTGCTTGAGAAAGCGATACACGACGAGCCTGCCAATACGCGATATCGGTTCTATCTGGCCCAGAGCTATCGCGATGCCGGCAAGCTCGACGAGAGCATTCGCGTTTATGGCGAACGCGCCGAAATGGGAGGCTGGGACGAGGAAGTCTGGTTCGCCCGCTTCCAGATCGCGGTGCTGCGGGAGCGCCGCGGCGACGCGCCTGCTGCCGTGCGTGAGGCGTATCTGATCGCCTATCAGGCGCGCCCGACCCGGGCAGAACCATTGTGCGAGCTTGCCCGTTATCACCGGCTGCGCAACGAATTTGCCCTTGCGCACCTGTTTGCCCAGCAGGCAGCAGCGCTGACGAGGCCGGCGGACGCACTGTTCGTGGACGAATCGGTCTACGCATGGCGCGCGCTGGACGAACTTTCCGTGAGCGCCTACCACGTAGGGGCGATCGAACAGGGCAGGCAAGCCCTGGCGCGGCTGGTGGCCGAGGCACGGTTTCCTGCGCACCATCAGGCGCGCATCGAAGGCAATCGGCAGTTCTTCAGCCTTTGACGCCCACCCGGCGCACCGTTCTACCTCTTTCCCCGTAAGGCCTGTTCTCCATCCGCTTGCGTTCACATGGTGTTCCCAGCGGGTGACAGGCCGGCACTGCAAAAAAGGGCCATCTTGCGAACACGTTAAATGGCGGGTCCCAGGCTACGAGAGCAACACATCATCATGAGATCAACGTCATTGGCAACTGTACTCATGAGAAATGCTTAGTTCATCGGATCGCGGTTCGGGAATATAGTCCGTGGACCCTCGCGCCATGGCAGGGCGTCTCCTTTCCGCCATTGGCGCGCCTCAGCAAACCGCCACGAATGCACTCACCGATGAACGCACTGCCAGTCCCCACACATCAAGCCGATTATCAAACCCGGCAGAAAGCCACCGGGATATCCGGCAAGACCGCAGTCATCATCGGCGGCACCTCCGGCATCGGACGCGCCGTGGCGAACCGCTTCATCGCGGCCGGCGGCGCGGTCATCCTCGGCGGCCGCTCGCAAGAGACGCTCGACGCGGAGCTGGCCCGCATCGCCGCGGCCGGCGGCACCGCCTCCGGCCATGTGGTCGACATGGCCGCGCGGGAATCGGTAGCTGCGTTCTTCGCCAGGATTCCCCGCCTCGACTACCTGTTCGCGCCCGGCGCGGCCTACCAGGTTGCCTCCATCCACAGCGATGACCACGAAGCGGTGGAAAGCCCCTTTCGCAGCAAGTTCTGGGGCCAGTACCACGCCGTGCGCGAAGCCGCGCCCAAGATCTCTGCGGACGGCGCCATCGTGCTGATGTCCGGCGCCGCCGGCGCGCGCCCCATCAGGGGCGCCTCGGCGTATGCGGCTTGCAACGCCGCAATCGAAGGTCTCGGGCGCTCCCTTGCGCTGGATCTGGCGCCGGTGCGGGTCAACACCGTTTCGCCGGGGACCATCGACAGCGACCTGTGGCAGCGCCGCCCTGCCGAGTTGCGCGCGCACGCCTTCGACAGCTACAGCCGCAGCACCGCGCTTGGCCGGGTCGGCGGCGTGGACGAAGTGGCCGACGCAGTGCTGTTCCTGTTCGGCAATGGCTATACGACGGGAACGACCCTGTTCGTCGACGGCGGCTACGTGTTGCCCTGACCGCTGCCGCGCGTGGCGCCGTCGTCCTCGCCGGAATTCGCATACCATGCCGGAGTGCGCCGAAGGCCCGCTGCCGGCCGCCAGTATCAATGACATCGGAGGAGAGACGAGATGGACTATGTGAGGTTTGGCTCGACGGGACTGAAGGTATCGCGGCTGTGCCTGGGTTGCATGACCTATGGCGTGCCGGAGCGCGGCAACCACCCCTGGACGCTTGGCGAAGAAGCCAGCCGCCCGCTGATCCGGCAGGCGCTGGAAGCCGGCATCAATTTCTTCGATACGGCCAACGTGTATTCCGACGGCACCTCGGAGGAAATCGTCGGCCGTGCGCTGAAGGATTTCTCCAGCCGCGACGACGTGGTGATCGCCACCAAGGTGCATGGCCGCATGCGTCCCGGCCCGAACGGCGCGGGCCTGTCGCGCCGCGCCATCCTGGCCGAGATCGACAACAGCCTGCGCCGGCTGGGCACCGACTACGTGGACCTGTACCAGATCCACCGCTGGGACCCACATACGCCCATCGAGGAAACCCTCGAAGCGCTGCATGACGTGGTCAAGGCGGGCAAGGCACGATATATCGGCGCTTCGTCCATGTATGCCTGGCAGTTCTCCAAGGCGATCTACACCTCGCGCCTGCATGGCTGGACGCAGTTCGTCAGCATGCAGGACCATGTCAACCTGCTGAACCGGGAGGAAGAGCGCGAAATGCTGCCGCTGTGCGCCGCCGAGGGCATCGCGGTGATGCCGTGGAGCCCGCTGGCGCGCGGCCGCCTGACGCGGCCGTGGCAGGCCGGCAGCGCCCGCGAGGAGAGCGACGCGTTCGGCAGGTCGCTCTATCGCCATACCGAGGAGGCGGACCGCAAGGTAGTGGAGCAGGTGCACGCCATTGCGCAGGCGCGCGGCGTGCCGCCGGCGCAGGTCGCGATGGCATGGCTGGCGCAGAAGCCGGGGATCACGTCGCCGATCCTTGGCGCGTCGAAGCCGAACCATATCGAGGATGCCGTGGCGGCGCTGTCGCTCGGGCTGACCGGCGCCGAGATCGCCGCGCTGGAAGCCCCCTACGTGCCCCACGCGCCGGTGGGCTTCTGAGCCGGCCGTCATCGTGGCCGCCCCCGGTGGCTACCGGTGGCCGGTCACTCTCCGGACGGCTGCATGGCAGCCGCGCCGGTATCGCGCGTGATCAGCCGCAAACCGCTGGCAATGCTGGCCACGCCGGCGAAGCCAGCGCCGATCCCGAGCGCCAGCGTGGGCCCGTGGCGGCCCGCGATGCCGAAGCTCAGCGCTACCAGCGCCGCGCCTGTGGCCTGGCCGAGCAGGCGCGCGGTCGCGATCACGCCGCTGGCGCCGCCGCTGCGCGAGCGCGGCGCGCTCGACATCAGCGCCTTGAGGTTCGGCGACTGGAAGAAGCCAAAGCCCGCGCCGCAGATGGCCATGCGGATGCCGATATCCAGCGCGCTGGGATGCGCCGGCAGCAAGGCCAGCGACGCCATGCCCATGCACATGACCGCCAGCCCGACGCCGCCAAGCAAACCCGGCGGATAACGGTCCGACAGCCGGCCCGCCAGCGGCGCCATCAGCGCGACGACCGCTGACCACGGCGTCATCAGGAAGCCGGTCTCGATCGGGCTGCGCCCGAGCACGCTCTCGAAATAGAACGGCAGCGATACAAAGGCCAGCCCCTGCGCCGCGAACGAGAAGATCGCGGTCATGGTCGACAGTGCAAACATGGGACGCTTGAGCAGGTCGATCGGCAGCATCGGCGCGGGATGGCCGCGCTCGCGGCGCAGCAGCAGCACGAACGCCACGAGGAACAGGGCCACCGCCGCCAGCGACTGATGCAGTGGCGCGCGCTGCGCGCCCTCCCCCAGTGCAAAGATCAGCGAGGCGAACATGACCACGTTCAGCCCCGCCGCGACACGGTCGAAACGATGCGCACCGCGCACCGTCTGCGGCAGCGCGGGCCATGCGATATAGAGCGCCAGCAGGCCGATGGGCAGGTTCACGGCGAACAGCCAGGGCCAGGGTCCGAGCGAAAGGATGATCGACGCC
Organism: Cupriavidus sp. SK-3; assembly: GCF_000611145.1. Classification (NCBI taxonomy): domain Bacteria; kingdom Pseudomonadati; phylum Pseudomonadota; class Betaproteobacteria; order Burkholderiales; family Burkholderiaceae; genus Cupriavidus; species Cupriavidus sp. SK-3. The sequence goes on from NZ_JFJV02000027.1 coordinate 5,201, forward strand.
ACCGTGGGCCCGACCGCGAACGATACGCCAACCACCAGCGCATTCAGCCCGACCCCTCGCCCCAGCCGGTGCGGCGGGAAGATCGCGCTGATCAGTGCCGCGTTCACGCTCATGATGGCGCTCGCGCCGACGCCCTGCAGCAGCCGGGCGGCGGCCAGCGTCGGCAGCGACCAGGACAGCGCGCAGACCACTGAAGCGGCGATAAAGAGCAGCAGTCCGCCCAGGTACACGCGCCGGTGCCCGACGATGCCGCCGAGCGCGGCGAAGGGCAGCAGCGTGGCCACCATGGCAAGCTGATAGGCATTGATGACCCACACGGATGCCGCGGGCGTCGCGTGCAGGTCGGCCGCGATGGCCGGAAGTGCTGTGTTGGCGATCGCCGTATCGAGCGTGGCGAGGGAGACTGCCACCAGGATGGCAGCCATGCCGCGGCGTTCGAGCGGCGTCATGACCGCATCCGCGGCACGGGCTGGGGGATTGGAATCCGCAATGTTCGACACTGTCTTCACCGGTTACCGCCGCGGCCGGACCGCGCCGATGCGCCACCGCCCCGCCGCTACAAGCTGCTCGCTATTGTCTGATACATGGAGCATGGTTAATGCGCGCGAAATGGGGGAAAACGGCAAAAAACGGCGAAAACGGCAAAAACCATGGCAAGCCAACACAATACGGGAAAACGCGAACATCTGCTGGCGGCGCGCCCGCCGCCAGCTTTCAAGTGCCGGCCAAGCCTATGCCGCGGACCACACCGCCAGTTCGTAGCCGTCCGGGTCCCGGAAGTGGAAACGCCGGCCGCCCGGGAACGAGAACACCGGCCTGACCACGGTGGCGCCGGCAGCTTCCACGCGGCGCTGGGTCTCGGCCAGGTCGTCGGCATAGAGGATCACAAGCGGTCCGCCGGGGCGGACCTCTTCGCCGGTGGTGAAGCCGCCGGTCAGCCGGCCATCGCTGAATTCGCAATAGGTGGGGCCGTAGTCGGTGAAGGTCCAGCCAAAGACCCCGCCGTAGAACGCCTTGGAACGGGCGATGTCGCTGACGTTGAATTCGATATTGTCGATCTGACGGTCCTGGCCTCTGGTTCCCATGACGACTCCTTGATGTCGGATGTTGGATGGATGGGCGCCATGATCGCCCAGGCACAGCCAAAAAGCTTGAACAAAACGGCCACTCAAACGCGCAGCTGGCGCAACAGGGCCGTCGCGGTCATGCCGCACAGCGACTGGATCTCCCGGCTCAGGTGCGCCTGATCGGCATAGCCCGCATCCGCGGCCAATGCGGCCAGGCCGCCATACGCCGATGCCCGCGCCAGCGTCAGCGCGTGCTGGAACCGCAGGATCCGCTCAAGGGTCTTTGCGCCATAGCCGAAATGCTCGATGCTGCGGCGCCTGAGCGTGCGTTCGCTGAGGCCCAGCCGGCGCAACAGCAGGGGCATGGTCTCGCCCGCCGTGCCGGCATTGGCCTGCACCAGGGAAAAGATGGCTGCCGCCTCGCGGCTCGGGGTGGCGACGCGCGGCGCCAGATTGGCCAGCTGGTTCTGGAATACCTCGGCGCGTTGCTTGCCGGCCTCGGCCATCCGCCCGGCAAATTCATGCGCGCGCCGGCCCCACAGGTCGGCAAGGTCTACCTCGCAACCGACAATGTCCGACAGGGGCAGGCCCAGCCAGTGCGGCGCGGCGCCCGGCTGGAAGCGCGCGCCCAGCACCGTCGCGCCCGGCGCCAGGTCTGGCCTGGCCGCCGTGATGTCCGGCCCGACGGCAAGCAGCCGGCCGTCGCGCCAGAGCAGATCCACGCAGCCGTCCGGCACCACGGCGACCGCCCCGGCATGACCGGCCGGCAAGGCGCTGGCCCATACACACTGGAAATGCGCCTGCAGTTCCGGCCGGGGCGTGCTTTCGCAATACCGGCCAACGGTGCCGGCCAGCGCGGGCACCTCTCGCGAATCGCTTGCTTGCATTACTCTCTGTCCGGGATAACTTGCGGATTGCAGGCAATGCCCGCCAATAGTTGAATGCTGGAATAGTGGATTAGCGGTATTGTCCCATTCTGCAAAGGAGAGACTTTTGATGAAGATAGGATTGGTTTCGGACCTGCATCTTTCGGTTTATCCGATGGACTTTCCGAACCCCGATGTGGACGTGATGATACTGGCCGGCGATATCTGGCGGCCCAGCGAAGCCATGGCGTGGGCCGCCGCTGCGCGCCTGCCGACGCTGTATGTGGCGGGCAACCATGAGTTCTACGGCAGCGACCTGGCCACCACCATGGACGCACTGCGCGCAGGCGCGGCCGGCACGAGCGTGCAGGTGCTGGAACGTACCGAATGGCACTACCGTGGCGTGCGCTTCCTGGGCTGTACGTTGTGGTCCGACTACCGCCTGTTCGCCTCGGCGCAGCAGCGCGAGGATGGCCTGCGCGACGCCCAGTCCCTGATGCGGGACTTCTCCCGCATCCGCGTGGCGCCGGATTTCGAGGAGCGCTTCACGCCGGCCACGTCGCAAGCCCTCTTCAGGGATTCGGTAGCCTGGCTGGACGAGCGGTTCCAGGCCGGCCACGACGGCAAGACGGTCGTCATTACCCACTTCGCGCCGTCGCCGCTGAGCATCAGCCCCAAGTTCGCCGGCTCGCACCTCAATGCCAGCTTCGTCTCCGACCTGAGCCGGGAGATCCAGGCCTGGCAGCCGGACCTCTGGGTGCACGGCCATACGCACGACAGCTTCGACTACAAGGTGGGCGCCACGCGCGTGGTGTGCAACCCCCGGGGCTATGCGCGCGAAGGCAAGCTCGAGAATCCGCGCTTCGATCCCAATCTTGTCATCGAACTGTGATAGGCCCAGGATCGGCCTGACATGGGCAACGCAGGCCGGATCGCCCGCCGCGTTTGCGGCGCGGGCGCTGCGTCATCGCGCAGCCGGCAACCCACTTGGGATTTTCCCTTGGTTTGTGGCACAAAGCGCAGTTTTAGGCCTTTCCGCCCGAAAGGGCATCTCGCGATCGGCGCCGTTGTTTGCTACTGTCTCGTCCGCAGGCAAGCAAGGCGGGCCTCGCCCGCCACATCCCTGTGCCGCCCGGGCCGGCCACGCACCGGCCCCTGGTCTGGCGGCAAGCTCGAAACAGGAGACAACATCAATGAGGCCCAGGGCTCTGGAACCGACCGAATCAGTACTTCTTGCCTTGATGGACAGCGTGCGCGAGTGGCAGCGCGTGCTGGATCAGACTCTCTCCGACGTAGGACTGGACTATGCCAAATGGATCTTGCTTCGCGCGATCCGTCAGGGCGAGTTCGTTCGCCACGAGCCCTGGCTTGGCCCGATGCTGATTTCCGCTCCACAGTCTGAAAGCCTCCTGCGCACATTGCACGCGGATCGCTGGATCGAGTTCGATCCCGCCGGCCAGCCCTTCATCCCCGCGGGCGCCGTACCCAGGGTAGAGCGTGTGTGGAGCGGCATGAAAGCACTGCACTCGGTATCGGTGGCGCCGTTCAGCACCGAGGAACGCACCGCCCTCACCGCTTCCTTGAGGCGCATGAAAGCCACCTTGCACGATCACAGCCTGCGCCTTGGGCGGCAGGCGGAACAACGGGTGGAGCTGGCGCACTGATGCGTGCTTGCGGGGGCGGCAACGCCAGCCCCCGGCAAGCGGCATCGGGAGCGCTGCGACCAGTGCCCCTACCTGCCGCCGTTGAATAACGGCGATGCTTCGATGCGTTCCAGCATGCTGCGCGCCGCGCTGGTCAGTGGGCGGTTGGCCCTGACGATCAGGCGCGATTGCGCGGCCTCGAAGATGGGATTGGTGGTACGCAACGCAACCAGTTCGCCTTTGGCGACTTCCTTCACCACCGAGTTCGCCGACGTGAAGGTCAGCCCGAGACGGCACTCGACGTAACGCTTGAGCGTCAGGATCGAGTTGGCGACAAAACCCGGGGTCAGGACGATATTCTCGGAAAGCTCCGCCATCTCGATCAACTGGCGCAAGCCGAAGCCCGGCGCCATCAGCGCGACCGGATAGCGCGCGACGTCCTTCAGCGCGGGCCGCTTGCGCTGGCGCGCCAGCGGGTGATCCGGCCAGGCGATGACGCACAGCGGATGCGTGCGCGAATTGACCACGCGAACGGCGGGATCCGCGGGCGGGCCGAAGACCACGCCGATATGCGCGTCGTCATGCACCACGGCGCGCACCGCGTCCGAGGCGCCGGCCACGCGCAGTGAGACGCGGATGCCGGGATGCTGGCGGCAGAATTCGTCCACCACGCCGCTCATCAGGATATCGACGAAACCTTCGCTGGCGACAAGCTGGATGTCGCCGCGCTGCAGGCCGTTTACCTCATCCAGCCGGGCCATCAGCGCCTGCTCGCTGGCCTGGCGGTCGCGGTAATGGTCCATCACGATGGCGGCGATTTCGGTGGGGACGATGCCGCGGCCTTTGCGTTCCAGCAGGGTTACGCCGAGTTCTGTCTCCAGGAGCTGGATCTGGCGGCTGACGATGGAGGGTTCGACGCCGAGGCGTTCGGCGGCGCCGCGGACTGAGCCGGTGGTGACGGCTTCGAAGAAGTATTGCAGGCGTCGGGGGCTTAGGCCGCCTTCCATTTTTTGGTTCCTTGGTTTTTTGGTTGGTTGGTTTGTGTGTGGCTTCGTGGCTTGGCTTCTTAGCTACAACTACAACTACAACTACAACTTCAACTTCAACTTCAACTTCAACTTC
>NZ_JFJV02000028.1:0-31633 GCF_000611145.1 Cupriavidus sp. SK-3
TTTAGCCTTCGCGCGTGGTGGCATCGGCAGGTTCGTCGGTTTGCTCCCCTCTCCCGCCTGCGGGAGAGGGGGCGGGGGAGAGGGCGGCGCTCGATGTGTGTAGCACCCACTCTCGAATTCCTACTTGTATTCCTACTTGTTCACCATCCGCGCCGGCACCGACAGCGTCAGCGCCGCGCCTGCCACCAGGCACACCGCCAGCAGATACATCCCGGAATCCGTGCTTTGCGTCAGGTCCTTCAGCCAGCCTACCGCGTATGGGCTGATAAAGCCTGCCAGGTTGCCCAGCGAGTTGATCAGCGCAATGCCGGCCGCGGCGCCGGTGCCCGCGAGAAATGCCGTGGGCAGACTCCAGAACAGCGGCAGCGTGGTCAGGATGCCGATGGTGGCCAGCGTCAGTCCGAGCAGTGCCAGCACTGTGTTGCTGTGCCATTGCACCGACAGCACCAGCCCAAGCGCGCCCGCCAGCGCGGGAAGGGCGATATGCCAGCGGCGCTCGCGCGTGCGGTCGGCGCTGTAGGCCACCAGTATCATGCCGACCACCGCGCAGCCATAGGGAATGGCGGTGAGCAGGCCGATGTCCAGCGGGCTCTTCACGCCGGTCTGCTTGATGATCGTGGGCAGCCAGAAGCTGACGCCGTACAGGCCCATCACGAAGCAGAAGTAGATCGAGCTCATCAGCCAGACACGCGGGCTGGTCAGCACCTGGCTGACCGGCGCGTCTTCCTTGTGCATGTCCTCGTTGGCGATATTGCGCTGGAGCAGGGCCTTCTCTTCATCGTTCAGCCACTTGGCGTGGACGATGCGGTCGTCGAGGTAGGCCAGCACCACCAGCCCCACCAGCACCGACGGGATGCCTTCGAGCAGGAACATCCATTGCCAGCCGGACCAGCCGTTGTGGCCGTCGAAGGATTGCATCACCCAGCCCGACAGCGGCCCGCCGATCACGCCGGCAAGCGCAACCGCGGTCATGAAATAGGTGGTGGTGCGACCGCGCCGGTGCGACGGGTACCAGTAGGTCAGGTAGAGGATGATGCCGGGGAAGAAACCAGCCTCGGCGATACCGAGCAGGAAACGCAGCACGTAGAACATCGTCGGCGTGGTGACGAACATCATCGCCGCCGAGATCAGCCCCCAGGTGATCATGATCCGGGCGATCCAGATGCGCGCGCCCACCTTGTGCAGGATCACGTTGCTGGGCACCTCGAACAGGAAGTAGCCGATGAAGAAGATGCCCGCGCCCAGCCCGTAGACGGTCTCGCTGAACTGCAGGTCGTTAAGCATCTGCAGCTTGGCAAAGCCTACGTTGACCCGGTCCAGGTAGGCCACTACGTAGCAAAGCAGCAGGAAGGGAACGAGACGCCAGCTCACCTTGCGGTAGGTGGCATCCTCGAAGGTGGGGTCGGCCGCGCCGCTTTGTACTGCGGTTGTTGTCATGCTGTCTCCTCTGGGATTTACTCTCTCTGATTGCACGATACCGCTGGATGAGGGGCGCCGCCTGCTACATGCGGCCCCCCGCGTTGAATGCGATGGCCGCACCGGTGCCGCCGCCTTGCGCGGGCAGGGCGGCCGGCAAGCATGCCGGCTGCGGCAACGGTGCCGGACTCATGTTGGAGCGTCCTCCTAGTGCGCGAACGGGCCGCGGCCGCGCAGCGCGTTGGCGACCATCATCAGCGCGAGCAGGAAGGGCAGGGCCACATAGAGGCACCAGTGCACGCGGTCGCCCACGGTGTCGCCCCACTTGCGCTTGAAGACCTGCAGGCGCGGCATGGCCGAGGGGTTGGTGGCGCGTTTGTTTCTGACGTGCCATGCCATCCAGAAGAAGAAAATGGCGAACGCGACCGACAGGAAGTTGATATTACCCATGTTGTATTGCGATGGTTTTCAGTGTGGTGAATCCGTACAGGGCTTCGAAGCCCTTCTCGCGGCCGTGGCCGGACTGCCCGCTGCCGCCGAAAGGCAGTTCCACCCCGCCGCCGGCACCGTAGTTGTTGATAAAGACCTGGCCCGCGCGCAGCTTGTGCGCCAGCCGCAGTTGCCGTGCGCCGTCGCGGGTCCAGACGCCGGCGACCAGCCCGTAGGGGGTGCCGTTGGCGAGCGCGATGGCTTCGGCCTCGGTGTCGAAGGGCGTTGCCGCCAGCAGCGGTCCAAAGACTTCTTCCTGCGCCAGCCGGTGCGCCGGCGGCACGTCGCGGAACAGCATCGGCACCTGGTAGTAGCCGGATTCCGGCGCTTCCGCCACGATCTGTCCTTGCGCCATCGCGGTAATGCCGGCGTGCTGCGCGTCGGAAACGAAGTCCCATACACGCTGTTGCTGCTTGCGGTTGATCAGCGGGCCGCATTCAAGGTCCAGCTCCGACGGACCCACGCGCAGGGACTCGAACACCGTGGCAAGGCGGTCTAGCACGGCATTGTAGAGCGGGCGTTCCACCAGCACGCGGCTGCCCGCCGAGCAGGTCTGGCCGGCGTTCTGCACGATGCCGTTGACGATGACCGGCACCAGCGCATCGACATCGGCGTCGGCGAACACGATCTGGGGCGACTTGCCGCCCAGTTCCAGCGTGACCGGCACGTGGTTCTCGGCTGCCATCTGCGCGATCAGCTTGCCGGTCTGCGGCGAACCGGTGAAGGAGATGTGGTTGATGCCGGGGTGGCGCGCCAGTGCGGCGCCGGCTTCGTGGCCATAGCCGGTGACGATATTGAGCGCGCCCTCGGGCAGTCCGGCCTCGGCCGCCAGCTCCGCCACCCGCAGCAGCGACAGGCAGGCGTCCTCGGCGGGCTTGACCACGCAGGCATTGCCCGTGGCCAGCGCCGCGCCGACGCTGCGCCCGAAGATCTGCAGCGGGTAGTTCCACGGGATGATGTGGCCGGTCACGCCATGCGGCTCGCGCACGGTCAGCACGGTGAAGCCCGGCTGGTAGGGAATGGTCTGCCCGTGCAGCTTGTCGGCCGCGCCGGCGTAGAACTCAAAGTAGCGCGCCACGGCGCGCGCGTCGGCGGCAGCCTGGCGCAAAGGCTTGCCGGTGTCGCGCGCTTCCAGCGCGGCGAGTTCGGCTTCATGCTCGATCAGCGTCAGCGCCACGCGGTTGAGCAGGCGTGCGCGCTCGGCGGGCGCCATGGCGCCCCAGGCGCCTTCGGCGGCCTGGCGGGCGGCGTGGACGGCCACATTGATGTCGACCGCGTTGCCGCGGGCGATTTCGGCGAAGGGCTCGCCGCTGGAAGGGTCGAATACCTTGATGCGCATGCCGGAATCCGGCGCGATCAGGCGGTTGGCAACGAAGTGCTGGGCGTGCATTGGAATGGCTCCGGCTGGATGCGACCGTCAGCCTGTGGCTGTTAGTGCGCCTGTCGATGCGTCATTGGGACAATTCAGCATTATCACTCACCGCGCGAGGCGCGCAAGGCACGTGGCGTCAGGCCCGGGTCAGCTTCGAACCGCTATAATGCCCGCCATCCTCAAACACAGGCATCTGGAGAGCAAGCATGAGCTTCAACCTCGTTTCCCCCGGCAAGGACATCCCGAACGATTTCAACGTCATCATTGAAATCTCCGCCCAGAGCGATCCGGTGAAGTATGAAGCCGACAAGGAAACCGGCCTGCTCTTCGTCGACCGTTTCATCGGCACCGGCATGCGCTATCCCGCCAACTACGGTTTTGTTCCGCAGACCCTGTCGGGCGACGGCGACCCCGTCGACGTGCTGGTGCTCTCGCCGTTCCCGATCCTGGCCGGCGCCGTCGTGCGCTGCCGCGCGCTGGGCATGCTCAAGATGACCGACGAGTCGGGTGTGGATGCCAAGCTGATCGCCGTGCCCCTGGACAAGCTGTCGCCGGCCACCGCCTTCATGAAGGGCCTGTCCGACGTGCCGCAGAACCTGCTGGACCAGATCAAGCACTTCTTTGAGAACTACAAGGCACTCGAAGCGGGCAAGTGGGTCAAGGTCGAAGGCTGGGCCGGCATCGAGGAAGCCCACAAGGAAATCACCGACGGCGTGGCTAACTACACGAAGTAAGCCTTCGCCGCCCCGGGCGGCGCGCGGCAGGGTCAGTCATGGCCATTCCGCGCCTGGCTGAACCGCAGCTGAACGAACCCCGCCACGGCGGGGTTTTTTGTTGCGTCGGACTTGATGGAGGCCAAAGACACCATGAAGCCTATGGGTTAAGCTCCAATCACAGAACAACTCGGCAGAAAGCCTGCCAATCCCCATGTACGTTATCTCTTCGAAGCCATCCGCCACGGTTCGCTATTCCGGTCTGGCGGTCTTCTTCCACTGGGCGGTGTTCCTGCTGATTGCCACCGCGTATGCCGCGATCGAACTCAAGGGCTTTACCGCAAAAGGCAGCGCCGCCCGAGCCCTGTCGATGTCGGTCCACGAGTGGGCTGGCGCGCTGGTGATTGTGCTGGCGGTGCCGCGCCTGCTGTGGCGCCTGTTGGGCGGGGCGCCGGCGCCCGTGCCCGGCCCGCACTGGATGCATCTGCTGGGCGGCGCCATGCACCTTGTGCTTTATCTGTTTATCTTCATGCAGCCCGTGCTGGGCCTGCTGGCCCTCAACGCGGGTGGCCACCTGATGACGCTGCCGGGGCTCGGCATCGAACTGCCCTCGCTGGTGGCGCAGAACGCGGACCTGAAGGATACCCTGAAGGAAATCCATGAAACGCTGGGTACCGCCTTCTACACGGTGATCGGGCTGCATGCGGTGGCCGCGCTGTTCCACCACTACATGCTGGGCGACGACACGCTGCGGCGCATGTGGCGCTGAAGCGGCAAGCCGGCCAGCCATGGCCGGCTTCAGCTGCGGGCAAACGGCGTGCGGTCGTTGAGTTCGTCCAGGTAGGCGTCGATGCCCTGGCGCTCGCGCACGAGGAAGCGCTCGACGGCATCGGCGAAGGACGGATGCGCCAGCCAGTGGGCGGAGCGGGTCGCGACCGGCAGGAATCCGCGCGCCATCTTGTGTTCGCCCTGCGCGCCGCCTTCGAAGGTGCGGATACCCTGCTCGATGCAGAATTCCAGCGGCTGGTAGTAGGCGGTCTCGAAGTGCAGGCATGGGTGGTGCTCAACCGCCCCCCAGTAGCGCCCGAACAAGGTGCTGCGTGCGGGGTCGCCGTCGTAGACCACCAGGGAGGCGGCGATCGGCTGGCCGGCACGCACGGCCACCACCAGCAGCAGGTTCTCCGGCATGGCGGCGCCGATGCGCCGGAAGAAGTCCAGGTTCAGGTAGGGCGTGGAATGATGCTCGCGGTAGGTCTGGCGATAGCAGCGATGGAAGAAGCGCCATTCGTCGTCGCCGATCTCCGCGCCCCGCAACTGGCGGAAGGTGATGCCAGCTTCCGCCACGCGGCGCCGTTCGGCGCGGATGTTCTTGCGCTTCTTTTGCGAGAGCGTGGCCAGGAACGCCTCGAAGCTCTCGTAACCCGGGTTGGTCCAGTGGAACTGCACGCCATGCCGCATCAGCATGCCGGCGTCTGCCATCAACGCGGCCTCATGCTCGTCCGGGAAGAGCACATGCAGGGATGACAACTGGCTTTGCTCCGCCACCGCCAGCGCGGTTTGCAGTAGGACACGGCGCGCGCCCGCGTCCGCGGCCAGCAGCCTCGCGCCCTGGACGGGCGTGAAGGGGATCGCGGACAGCAGCTTTGGGTAGTAGGGAAGGTGGTGCTGCGCATAGGCGTCGGCCCAGGCCCAGTCGAACACGTACTCGCCATACGAGTGCGATTTCGCGTACAGCGGCATGGCCGCCACCAGGCGCTCGCCGCCCCCTTCGTGCGGAGCCCACAGGGTCAGGTAGCGCGGGCTCCAGCCGGTTTCGTCGCAGGCGCTGCCGCTGGCGTGCAGGGCGTGCAGGAAGGCGTGGCGCAGGAACGGCGTGGCGCCGGGCTGCGCCGCCACCAGGGCATCCCATGTGGCCGCCGGCAGCTCGGACAGATCGAAAACGATCTGCGTGCGATAATTCTCCATCCGCTCGTGTTCCTGTCCGCCTTGTGCCGCAGCCGCCTCTGGGGGGCTCGCGTCAGGGTGGTCCGGTTCCGGCTTGCAAGATTCAGACTGCATTGCGCTAGATCCGCTCATCATTTGCCTGCTGCCGACGCCTCGGTGGCGCCGGCCAGGGCCTTGTTCCGCCATGGTTGTCCGCGCCGCGCGAGCTTTGCGCGGGCGGCAGGGCCGGTTGAGTCTACCGGAAATGGCGCGGTGCGGCAGGCAACATCCGGCAACCCGCCGGGCAGGCTAAACTCTCTCACTAACCAACGACTATACAAGGGGCCAAAATGAAGCAGATTACCGCCATCATCAAACCGTTCAAGCTGGACGAAGTGCGCGAGGCGCTGGCTGACGTCGGCGTGACCGGGTTGACGGTAACCGAGGTGAAGGGCTTTGGCCGCCAGAAAGGGCATACCGAGCTGTACCGCGGCGCCGAGTACGTGGTCGATTTCCTGCCCAAGATCAAGATCGAGGTCGTGGTCGCCGAGAACCAGCTCGATACCGTGCTCGACGCCATCGTCAAGGCGGCGCACACCGGCAAGATCGGCGACGGTAAGATCTTCGTCACGGAGATCGAGCGAGTGATCCGCATCCGCACCGGCGAGCAGGACGAGGCCGCCGTCTAAGCGCTCCGCGCAGGCAATTCCGCGCCGGCGGGCAATCCTCGCGGTCCCGGGGAGGGGCGCCCGGTTTGCCCGGCTAGCTCGGCAGTTTCCAGCCGAAGCGCACGCATAGCAGGCGCGCCGCCGTGATGGTGATCGCGCCCGCGAGCAGGGCCAGTTCCTGCTCGGCCCGCATCCAGGTCAGGCCGACATAGACCCAGCAACCGACAAAGGCACAGGTGGCATAAGGCGACCTGTCGCGCAGGATCATCGGCACCTCGTTGCACAGCACATCCCGCACCACGCCGCCGAACACCGAGGAAATGATGCCCATCATGACCGCCACGGTAGGCGTCATCTGCGCCACCAGCGCGAGCGACGTGCCGGTGACGGAAAACAGCCCGAGGCCGATCGCATCGGCCGTGATCATGGTGCGCTCGGACGCCACCCGGCTGACTACCCGCAGCACGAACGAGGCGCCGAGCGACATGACGAAGATCAGGGTCACATAGCCTTCGTGGTCGACCCAGTAGAAGGGCCGGCGGTCCAGCAGCACGTCGCGCACCGTGCCGCCGCCGAAGGCGGTGGCGAACGCCACCACGAACGTGCCCACGGCATCGAAGCGCTGCTTGCGCGCGTCAACCACGCCGGAAACGGCGAAGGCGAGCACGCCCACCACTTCCATGACGTGCAGGATCAGGGGCAGCCGCCCCATCAGGAGATCGAGCGGCAAATGCATCGCGCGCGCGGTCTCAGGCGTGCGGCTGGCGCAGCAGCACCATCAGCGCGCCCGCGCCACCCTCGGCGCCGCGCGCCTGCACGAAGGCCAGCACTTCTTCCTTCTGTACCAGCCAGCTGCGCACCTTGCCCTTGAGCACCGGCGTCTTGTCCGGAGAGCCGTTGCCCTTGCCGTGGATCACGCGCACGCAGCGCACGCCGCGCTTGACCGAGCGCCGCACGAACTCGGCCAGCGCCTCGCGCGCTTCGTCGCTGCGCAGGCCGTGCAGGTCGATCTTGTCCTGGGGCACCCATTCGCCGCGGCGCAGCTTCTTGACCACATCCATGCCGATGCCCGGCCGGCGGAACGACAGGGTTTCATCGGTATCCAGCAGGTTTTCGACGTCGAATTCGTCGGAAAGCGATGCGGCCAGCACGGCCTTGTCGTCCAGCTGGGTTTGTACTGGTACCGGCGCGGGGTGGCGCGGCGTGGGCGTGATGCGGTTACGGTCGCGCAGGGCGCTGACGTTGCCCACGCTGCTGCGGAAGACGTCGGCCTCCTCGCGTGCGCGCTGGGCGGCCGCTTCCGCCTCGCGGCGTTCGGCTTCGCGTCGCTCGGTGTCGGCCTTGAGGGATTCGCGCAGGCCAGCCAGGTCGGTCAGGCCGAAGCGCTTGGGCGGGCTGGCGGGTTTCTTTGCGCCGTGCGTCATGGAATTCTCCGGGGTGCTCGGCGTGATTATAAAGTGGGGGGAGGTCGTGCAGGCGGGCGGGACTGGCGTCGCGCCCAAGGGCTCGCACGGCCATTTGTCCGGGCGCCCGCGGCACGGTGATCGCTGTGCGCAGCGAATCACAGTGCGGCAGGTGCCGGGGGCAGGCGCTTACTGCAGCGCTTCCACGTAACGCTGGGCGTCCAGCGCTGCCATGCAGCCCGTGCCGGCGCTGGTGATGGCCTGGCGGTAGATGTGGTCCTGCACGTCGCCGGCGGCGAACACGCCGGGGATGCTGGTAGCCGTGGCATCGCCGGCCAGGCCGGTCTTGGTCACGATATAGCCGTTGCGCATGTCGAGCTGGCCCTCGAACAGGTCGGTATTGGGCTTGTGGCCGATGGCGATGAACACGCCCGCCAGCTTGAGTTCTTCGGTCTTGTCGCCCTGGGCATCGCGCAGCTTGATGCCGGTCACGCCGGATTCGTCGCCCACCACCTCATCCAGCACGGTGTTGTAGCGGATCTCGATACGGCCTTCCTTCTCGCGCTGGAGCAGGCGGTCGACCAGGATCGGCTCGGCGCGGAATTTGTCGCGGCGGTGGATCAGGGTGACCTTGCTGGCGATATGCGACAGGTAGAGCGCTTCTTCCACCGCGGTATTGCCGCCGCCGACAACCGCGACTTCCTGGTTCTTGTAGAAGAATCCGTCGCAAGTGGCGCAGGCCGACACGCCGCGGCCCATGAACAGTTCTTCCGAGGGCAGGCCGAGGTACTGGGCCGAGGCGCCGGTGGCGATGATCAGCGAATCGCAGGTGTATTCACCGGCATCGCCGACCAGGCGGATCGGGCGTTCGGTGAGCTTGGCGGTATGGATGTGATCGAAGATGATTTCGGTGTTGAAGCGCTCGGCATGCTCCAGGAAGCGCTGCATCAGTTCCGGGCCTTGCACGCCGTTGGCATCGGCTGGCCAGTTTTCCACGTCGGTCGTGGTCATCAGCTGGCCACCCTGGGCCAGGCCGGTGATCAGCACCGGCTGGAGGTTGGCGCGGGCCGCGTAGACGGCAGCGGTATAGCCGGCGGGGCCGGAACCGAGAATCAGCACTTTTGCGTGTTTGGCCATGATGCTTTCCTATGGCTGGTGCGCCTTGGTGCGCGCCAGCGTGAATCGAAACCAGCATTATAAGTGGACCGGCGTTTGCTCACTGTTGCAAATTCCAATGGGAGCGATAGCCCCGGCCAAGGTTAAAATGGCCGGCAAACCAAACTTCACACGGTAACCCAGACCCAGGCATGGCCCGAGCTACTACCACAACACGTACCGATCCATCCGCGCTGCCCTCGCGCATCGGCAAGCTGCTGGGCGAAGTGCGCTGGTTCCTGTTGCTGGCTGTCACACTGGCCTTCGTCTGCATCCTGGCCAGCTACAGCAAGGCGGACCCCGGCTGGTCGCACGCCAACCAGGTGGCCGACATCCACAACCTGGGCGGCCGCGTGGGCGCGTGGATGGCCGACGTGCTGTTCTTTATCTTCGGCTTCTCCGCCTACTGGTGGGCGGTGCTGTTGGTACGCCGCTGCTGGCGCGGCTGGCGCGCGCTGACCGCCGAGCTGCCCGAGCGCAACGGCGAGGCACGCCAGGGGCTGGTGGTGAGCTGGATCGGTTTTGGCCTGTCGCTGACCGCCAGCATGGGCCTGGAAGCCATCCGCATGTATCCGCTGCGCTCGGCGCTGCCGCGCGCCCCCGGCGGCGTGCTGGGCGACCTGCTGGGCGGCTGGATGCAGATGGCGCTGGGATTTACCGGCGCGACCCTGCTGCTGCTGCTGACGCTGGCCATCGGCCTGTCGTTGTTCTTCCATTTCTCGTGGCTGTCGGTGGCCGAGCACATCGGCGGCTTTGTCGAGAGCCTCTTTCTCGGCTTCAAGGCGCGCCGCGAGAGCAAGCAGGACCGCATCATCGGCGAGGCGGCCAAGGTCGTGCGCACCGAAACCGTGGAAGTGCAGCGGGTCAAGATCGAGGAGGCGGCGCCGGTGCAGATCGTGCGGCCGCAGGCGGTGCCCAAGCACGAGCGGGTGGAGCGCGAAAAGCAACAGCCGCTGTTCGCCGATATCCAGGACTCCGACCTGCCGCCGCTGGCGCTGCTGGACCCCATCCCGACGCACCAGGAAACCGTCAGCGCCGAGACGCTGGAATTCACCTCACGCCTGATCGAGAAGAAGCTCAAGGATTTCGGCGTCGAGGTCAAGGTGGTGGCGGCCTACCCGGGTCCGGTCATCACCCGCTACGAGATCGAGCCGGCCACCGGCGTCAAGGGCAGCCAGGTGGTCAACCTGGCGCGCGACCTGGCGCGGTCGCTGTCGCTGGTTTCCATCCGGGTGGTGGAAACCATTCCCGGCAAGGTCTACATGGGGCTGGAACTGCCCAATCCCAAGCGCCAGACGGTGCGGCTGTCCGAGATCCTCGGCTCGCAGGTCTACAACGAGAGCGCATCGAACCTCACCATGGCGCTGGGCAAGGACATCGCCGGCAAGCCGATGGTGGCGGACCTGGCCAAGATGCCGCACTGCATGGTGGCCGGCACCACCGGCTCCGGCAAGTCGGTGGGCATCAACGCCATGATCCTGTCGCTGCTGTACAAGGCCAAGGCAGAGCAGGTGCGGCTGATCCTGATCGACCCGAAGATGCTCGAAATGAGCGTCTACGAAGGTATCCCGCACCTGCTGTGCCCGGTGGTGACCGATATGCGCCAGGCCGGCAACGCCCTGAACTGGGCGGTCGGAGAGATGGAGCGGCGCTACAAGCTCATGAGCAAGCTCGGCGTGCGCAACCTGGCCGGCTACAACAAGAAGATCGACGAAGCCGCCGCCCGCGAGGAGAAGATCCCCAACCCGTTCAGCCTGACCCCGGACGCGCCCGAGCCGCTCGAAAAAGTGCCGATGATCGTGATCGTCATCGACGAACTGGCCGACCTGATGATGGTGGTGGGCAAGAAGGTGGAAGAGCTGATCGCGCGTATCGCGCAGAAGGCCCGCGCCGCCGGCATCCACCTCGTGCTGGCCACGCAGCGGCCGTCGGTCGATGTGATTACCGGCCTGATCAAGGCCAATGTGCCGACCCGCATCGCCTTCCAGGTCAGCAGCAAGATCGATTCGCGCACCATCCTGGACCAGCAGGGCGCGGAGGCGCTGCTGGGCATGGGCGACATGCTCTACCTGGCGCCCGGCACCGGCTTGCCGATCCGCGTCCACGGCGCCTTTGTTTCCGATGAGGAAGTGCATCGCGTGGTCGAGAAGCTCAAGGAAGGCGGGGAGACCAACTATATCGAGGGCATCCTCGAAGGCGGCGTGGCCGAGGGCGACCTGGGTGGCGACAGCATGGGCGGCGGCGCCGGCATCGGCGGTGGCGGCGGCGAGGCCGATCCGCTCTACGACCAGGCCGTCGACGTGGTGCTGAAGAACCGCCGCGCATCGATCTCCCTGGTGCAGCGCCACCTGCGCATCGGCTACAACCGCGCCGCGCGGCTGCTCGAGGACATGGAAAAGGCCGGCCTGGTTTCCGCCATGTCCGGCAACGGCAATCGCGACATCCTGGCCCCGGCCGGCACCGCCCGCGAAGAAGAATGAGCCGCCGCGCGTAACATGCTGTTACGCGCGAAGCACATGGTTGCGGAATCCGCCATGCGCCCGGGGCTCTAACCGGACAGGCGGCGCTGCCGCATTGGCGCCGCCCCCCCCTCTACCAAGCAAGGACAAACCATGCGAATCCGCATTCTCGTGTCGGCATGTGCCGCGGCAGCCATGTTGTCGCTGGCGGCAAGCGCGGCCATGGCTGCCGGCACCGACCAGCTCCAGGCCTTCGTCGCGGGCGTCAAGAGCGCCAGGGGCGAGTTCACCCAGCGCCAGGTCAAAGGGCAGGGCGACAGCCTCAAGGTGGCCGGCACCTCCAGCGGCACTTTCGCGTTTTCGCGTCCGGGCAAGTTCACCTGGCGCTATGTCAAGCCTTACGACCAGCTGCTGCAGGCCGATGGCCAGACGCTCTACATCTACGACAAGGACCTGAACCAGGTGACCGAGCGCAAGCTCGATGGCGCCCTGGGTTCGAGCCCCGCCGCGATCCTGTTCGGCAGCAATGACCTGGAAAAGAACTTCGCAGTGAAGAACGGTCCCACCCGCGACGGCGTAGAGTGGATCGAACTGACGCCCAGGTCCAAGGACACGCAGTTCGAGCGCATCGGCATCGGCTTCAAGGGCGGCAACCTGGAGGCGATGGAATTGCGCGATGCGTTCGGCAATACGACGCTGCTGACGTTCAGCGCGATGCAGAAGAACCCGTCGCTGCCCGCCGACACCTTCCGGTTCACGGTGCCCAAGGGCGCCGATGTGTTGAAGCAATGAGGCCTGCCATGATCCGAGCTTCCCTCTCCCGGCTGGTCCGGCGCCATGGCGGCGCCGTCGCCGGCATCGCCGCGGCCGTGCTGCTCGCCGCCTGCGCGGGCCAGAACGGCGCCAGCAAGCATTTCGATGTCGATGCCTTCCTGCGCGCTTCCGACACCGCCTTGCCCGAAGTGCTCGCCAATCCGGATTTCCTCTCCGCCACGCAGGCAAGCGCCAACGATTGCGCCACGTTGCTGCAATCGACCAGCAGTGGCGTGCTGGAAGACCTCCACTCGACCGGCAGCGGCAGCGGCCGCGGACCGGCCTGGCTGCTGCATCCGGCGGGCTCCCCGGCCAAGGTCTGGCTGGTTGTCGGCAAGGGCAACGGAGAACGGACCTGCCATGGGCCGCTGCCTGCCGATGCGATGAAAGCGCTGGTGGAGCGCGCCGGCGCCTGAATCCGGGTGGCGGGGCGAGGCGCGATGGTGATGCCGCCTAACGATCCGGCCTGAATTGCCCCGCCCGGGGCCTTCCAACATTACAACGTTGTAACTTGACCTCCGAAATAGGAATGATTATTGTTCCTTCTTCGTCTTGTGTGAGGATGCGTCCACTGCACCTCCAGGGCGAAGCAGAACATCATCCAGGGGGAGAGTCATGACCGTATTCCGTCACTTGCTGCCGCGCGCCGCCGCGCTTGCCGTGCTGGCGCTGCCGCTCGCCGCGAGCGCACAGGAAAAAGTGCTGAACCTTTACACGGCACGCCATTACCAGACCGACGAAGCGCTCTACGCCAATTTCACCAAGCAGACCGGCATCAAGATCAACCGCATCGAAGGCCAGGAAGACCCGCTGCTGGAGCGCATCAAGAGCGAGGGCGCCAACAGTCCCGCCGACGTGTTCATCACGGTCGACATCGGCCGCCTGTGGCGAGCCCAGCAGGCGGGCGTGTTCGCGCCACTCAAATCGAGCGTGCTGGACTCGCGCATTCCCGCCAACTACCGCGACCCGAACGGCGACTGGTTCGGTTTCTCGGCGCGGGCCCGCGTGATCGCCTACAACAAGGCGGCGGTCAAGCCCGGCGATATCAAGAGCTATGAAGACCTGGCCGATCCCAAGTGGAAGGGCAAGCTGTGCATCCGTTCCAGCGGGCACGTCTACAACCTGTCGCTGATGTCCAGCCTGATTGCCCACGATGGCGAGGCCAGGACGGAGCAATGGACGCGCGGCGTGGTGGCCAACCTGGCGCGCGCGCCCAAGGGCGGCGATACCGACCAGCTCAAGGCGGTGGCCGCCGGCGAATGCGATATCGCCGTCGCCAATACCTACTACATCGCCCGCATCCTGAAGTCGGCCAAGCCCGAGGACAAGGCCGTGGCGGAGAAGCTTGGCGTGGTGTGGCCCAACCAGGCCAGCCAGGGCGTGCATATGAACATCTCTGGCGGCGGCATGCTCAAGCATGCGCCCAACAAGGCATCGGCGCGCGCGTTCCTGGAATACCTGTCAAGCGACGAGGCGCAGCGCTATTTCGCCGATGGCAATAACGAGTGGCCGGTGGTGGAAAGCGTGAAGATCAGCAATCCGGCACTCGAAGCCATGGGCAGCTTCAAGGCGGACAAGATCAATGTTGCTGAGTTGGGCAAGTACCAGCCGCAAGCACAGAAGGTAGCGGACAAGGCTGGTTACAAGTAAGCGCGGTCTGACTGGGCGGGACGGGAATGGCGGCGCCAACCCCCCCCATTTTTCATGCGGGGGCCTTCTGCTTCGGCTGCAAGGCGCCCGCGGCCTTGTTTTCCCCGCTTTCCAGGCGCCGGAAGCGCAGCTTTGCGCCACGCTCCCTGTGCTTCTCGAAGGTCAGTTTCAAGTGCTCGCGCCGCCGCGTGTGCGCGTGGCCCAAGGTGCCATCCGCGTACGGCAGCTTGGCCACCACGGCCCCCGCGGTCTGGCGTGCCAGCAGCACGTCCAGTGCTTGCCGCGCGCGCACCTGGGCGTGCAGCATCGCGTCGGAGGGATTGGCGCGGGCGCGCGCCTGGTCGTAAGGCAGCATGACCGGGCCGGCCAGCTGGCGCAGTGCCGCGCGGATGTGCGGGCTGTCCAGCCCGGCCTCATGGAGGACCCAGGCAGCGTCATGGCGCAGCCATGGCTCGGGGTCGCGGAGCTTGCGCAGCAGGGCAAGCGAGATATCGGTCTGCAGGTAGCCGCGCGCGCGCCTTACCGCGTTGAGCGCGATGCGCCTGACATGGGAATTCTCGTGATCGAACAGGTCCGCCACCAGGCGCTCGACCATGCCGGGCTTTTCCAGTTGCTCCGCCAGTTGGCCCGCCAGGGCGATTTCCTCGACGGCGCTGATCCGGTCTTGCGGGTTCAGCCGGTTCAGCTTGAACACGAGCATGCGGTAACGAAGCTGCATAACACTCTCTGAAGTCGCTGCGAACAAGTGCCGGGCAACGATTGCGGGCGGCACAGGCATGATGCGGCGCGAAGCACGCCAGCGGCGGGGGCAGGCCGCCCGGCACGCGCGGGAAGGGGCGGCGAGCCGGGGCGCAGCTTCGGACTAGTGAGATATCGGCAATACGTTGAAGAAATTTAGGAGTATTCGCACCTGTTTCCGCAGGCGATCACTGTGGATTACTCCCGCGCATCCCGCCGTATCGAGCGCGACAGCAGGATCACCGGCAGCAGGCCCACCGCCACGATCACCAGCGACGCCGTGGCGGCTTCGGCAAGGCGCTCATCGGATGCCAGGTTGTAGGCCTGTACCGCGAGCGTATCGAAATTGAACGGCCGCATCACAAAGGTGGCGGGCAACTCCTTCATGACATCGACGAAGACGATCAGCGCCGCGGTCAGCAGGCTTCCACGCAGCATCGGCAGGTGCACGCGCCGCAACGTGGCGCCGGGGCCGTGGCCCAGGCTGCGCGATGCCGCATCCATGCCTGGCGTGATCTTGACCAGGCCAGCGTTGACGGTTTGCAGGGCCACGCCCAGGAAGCGGACCAGGTAGGCATAGACCAGCGCGGCAATGCCGCCGGTCAGCAAGAGCCCGGCCGACCATCCCAGATGCTGTTGCAGCCAGGACGAAACGGCATTGTCCAGCCGCGCCACCGGCACCAGCACGCCCACCGCCACCACCGAGCCGGGCAGGGCATAGCCCATGCCGCACACCCGCGTGAGCGCGCGCAACAGCCAGTTGCGGCCGGCTGCAATGCCACGTCCCGCATAGCCGATCAGCAGCGCAGCCAGCACGGCTACCAGCGCGGTCACGCTGGCCAGCAGGAAGCTGTTGCGCACCAGCCCGATAAAGCGCGGCCCGAACTGCGCGTCGCCCTCGGCCAGTGCCATCTTGCACAGCATCAGCGCCGGGATGGCAAAACCCAGCAGCACGGGCAGCACGCACACCAGCAGCGCCAGAGCGGCCCGCCAGCCATGCAGCCGGTAGGCCGGAGCGCGGCGCTGGCCGCCGTGCACGCGGGCACGGCCGCGGCTGATGCGTTCGGCCAGCAGGATGCCGATCACGAACACCAGCATGAAGGCGGACAACTGGGCCGCTGCGTTCTTGTCGCCCAGCGAGAACCACGCGCGGTAGATGCCGGTGGAAAAGGTCGGGATGCCGAAGTAGGCCACGGTGCCGAAATCGGCCAGCGTTTCCATCAGCGCGAGCGCGGTGCCGGCGACGATGCCGGGGCGCGCGAGCGGCAGCATGATGCGCCATACGCTGCCCCAGGTGCCATAACCAAGCAGACGCGCCGCCTCCAGCGTGTTCAGGGTTTGCTGCAGGAAGGCCGCGCGCGCGGTCAGGTAGACATAGGGATAGAGCACCAGCGTGAACAGCACGATGGCGCCGCCCAGCGAGCGGATATCCGGAAACCAGTACTCGCGCGCGCGCCAGCCGGTCAGCTCGCGCAGCCAGCCTTGCACCGGGCCCGCGAACTGCAGCGCATCGGTATATGCGTAGGCGATGACATAGGCCGGCATCGCCAGCGGCAGCACCAGGGCCCATTCCAGCCATGCCCGTCCGGTAAAGCGGTAGGTGCTGACCAGCCAGGCGGTGGGTACGCCAAGCAGCAGCACGCCGGCACAGACCCCGGCCAGCAACCACAAGGTATTGACCACGTACTCGGCCAGCACCGTGTCGGCGAGGTGCCGCCAGGTGTCGCCGCTGGGCGTGAGCAGGCTGCTGGCCACCTGCGCGATCGGCAGCGCGATCAACAGAGCGGACAGGCCGGCGACAAGGGCGAGCGGGTGCAGGCGGCTGGTAGGGCTGGGTCGAAGCAGGCTCATTCGGTGGCGGCTTGGATGACTGTGATGGTGCGTGGGAGGATGAGGCCCGCTGGCAGGCTCGGTCGGACGATCCCGGCAGGGACGCCCGGGGCCAGCGTGATTCGAGCATGGTGCTTCGATAGCCAGGCCCAGCATTCTAGCAACGCGTGCAGGGCGGCCTGCATACATGCGCGGCACACAGATGGGCCCGCCCTCCATATAATGCTCGGCATGCCAAGCCACCCGCTTCCCAATTCGTCCGAGCAAGCACGAGCCGACACCGTGATCGAGGTTGATCGCATCCATCATGGATTCGGCGGTCACGCCGTCGTCAACGGCCTGTCCTTTATCCTGACGCGCGGCAGCATCGCCTGCCTGCTCGGGCCCAGCGGCTGCGGCAAGACCACCGTGCTGCGCGCGATCGCAGGGTTCGAGCCGCTGCGCGAAGGGCGCATCCTGCTCCAGGGGGCGGTGATGTCGTCGCCGGGTTTTGCCGTGGCGCCGGAGCATCGTCGCATCGGCATGGTGTTCCAGGACTACGCCTTGTTCCCGCACCTGAGCGTGGCCGACAACATCGCCTTCGGGCTGCATGCCATGCGCCGTGGCGAACGCGCCGCGCGGGTCGGGGAGATGCTGGCGCTGGTGGGACTGGCCGGCTCTGGCGACAAGTTTCCGCATGAGCTGTCGGGCGGCCAGCAGCAGCGCGTGGCACTGGCGCGGGCACTGGCGCCGCGTCCCGAATTGCTGCTGCTCGACGAGCCGTTCTCCAATCTGGATATCGAACTGCGCGAACGCCTGAGCCTGGAGGTGCGCGACATTCTCAAGGCCCAGGGCACCACCGCCATCCTCGTCACGCACGACCAGCACGAGGCCTTCGCCATGGCCGATGAGATCGGCGTGATGCATGCCGGCGCGATCGAACAGTGGGACAGCGCGCACAACCTCTATCACCGGCCGGCCACGCGCGTGGTCGCGGACTTCATTGGCCAGGGCGTGCTGATGCCGGGCCGTCTCGCCAGTCCGCACGTGGTCACGCTGGAGCTGGGCACGCTGCAAAGCCGTGAGCCGCTTGGCGTGCCGCCCGCCACCACCGAGGTGGACGTGCTGATCCGCCCCGACGATATCGTGCATGACGACGCCAGCCCGTTGCAGGCCGAGATCCTGCACAAAGCCTTTCGCGGTGCCGATATCCTGTACACGCTGCGCCTGGCCGGCGGCGGCCAGGTGTTGTCGCTGGTGCCTTCGCACCACGATCATGCGCTCGGCGAGCGCATCGGCATCCGCGTGGAAGTCGAGGATGTCGTGGCGTTCCGGCGCGGCTGAGCGTGCGCCGGCGGGCCTTTGGCAGCGCGCTTGCCCTTCTTGCCGGTCCTTTTGGATACGACGGCTTCACCACCCCACGACCCCAGGACTCTCCACCATGTCTGCTTCCCTGAAGCGCGCGTCCCGGCCGCTGCGCCGTCAACTGCTGCGCGGCGGCGCGCTGCTCGCCCTGCTTGCCTGTGGCGCCGGGCAGGGCTGGGCGCAGCCCGCCGCCAGCCCCACGGTGTGGCGCATGGCCACCGAATATCCGGCCAGCGCCATGCCGGGCGAAGGGCTGGCCACGTTCGCCGAAGAGGTGAAGAAGCGCACGGCTGGCGCCATCGAGGTGAAGCCCAGCTTCGATGCCAGCGCGGGCGTCAAATCCGCGCAAATGCCCGCGGCGGTGAAAGAAGGGCGGCTGGAGGGCGGGGATGCCTTCGGTGGCGCGCTGGGCGCGGTCGATCCGCTGTTCCTGCTGTCTTCGCTGCCTTTCGTCGCGACCTCGGTGGAGTCCGCCCAGCGCCTGGCCGAACTGGCCCGCGCGGATTACGCGCGGGCCTTCGAGGCGCAGGGGCAGCATCTGCTGTATGTCACGCCGTGGCCGCCGACCGGGTTGTGGTCGCGCAATCCGGTCGCTACGCTGCCCGACCTGCGTGCGCTGTCGGTACGCACCTACGATGAGACTTCCACCGAGGTCATGCACGCTGCCGGGGCGCAGGCCACCAGCCTGTCCTTTGCCGACGCCATGCCGCGCCTGAAGGACGGTTCGGTCAACGCGGTGCTGTCCTCGGGCGACGGCGGCGCGGGGCGCAAGTTGTGGGATTACCTGCCCAACTTCACGGCCATTGGCTATGCCATGCCGCTGTCCTTTACCACGATCAACGCGGCCGCTTACGCGGCCCTGCCGGGCGCGTTGCGTGCCGCCGTGGATGCCGCCGCGCAGGCTACCGAGCAACAACAGTGGGCGCGCCTGGGTACCCGGCTGGAAGAGAACGCCGCGCGCATGCGCGCGAACGGCGTGACCATCCAGGCCAGCCCGGCCGCGGCCGTGCAGCAGGCACTGCGCGAGGCCGGCGCGGGGGCGGTAACGGCGTGGCGTGCGCGCGTGGGCAGCGAGCGGGCCGGCGTGCTGGATGCCTTCATGCGCAACGAGCGCGCCGCGCGCTGAAGCGCTCGCCCGGGCGGGCCCGAACGGGCCGCCTCGCGCGATGGTCTACACTGTCAGGTTCCGAGGCGCCGCGGTTCGCACCGTGCGCGCCTGCCCCGACATAAAGGCCTGAATACCGTGGCGGACACGCTGTTTTCCGAAGCTCCCGATCGTTCCCAACAACCCCTGGCCGAGCGCCTGCGCCCACGCAATATCGACGAGGTGATCGGCCAGCAACACCTGCTTGGCGTCGGCAAGCCGTTGCGGGTGGCGTTCGCATCCGGCGAGCCGCACTCCATGATCCTGTGGGGCCCGCCCGGTGTGGGCAAGACCACGCTGGCGCGGCTGATGGCCACGGCCTTCGATGCCGAGTTCATTGCGCTGTCGGCAGTGCTCTCGGGCGTCAAGGACATCCGCGAGGCAGTCGAGCGCGCCGAGCAATACCGCGCCCACGGACGGCGCACGCTGGTCTTCGTGGACGAGGTGCACCGCTTCAACAAGAGCCAGCAGGATGCCTTCCTGCCGCATGTGGAAAGCGGGCTGTTCACCTTTATCGGCGCCACCACCGAGAACCCGTCCTTCGAGGTCAACGGCGCCTTGCTGTCGCGCGCCGCGGTGTATGTGCTCAAGAGCCTGGATGACGCGGAACTGACGCAGCTCGCGCGCCGCGCCGGCGAGGAGCTGGGCGGCCTGCAATGGGAGGACGAGGCGCTGCAGCTGACCGTGGCCTCCGCCGATGGCGACGGCCGCAAGCTGCTCAACAATATCGAGATCGTGGCGCGGGCCGCGCGCAGCGCCGGTGCGGCCATCATCGACAAGGCGCTGCTGGGCAGCGCCCTGTCGGAGAACCTGCGGCGCTTCGACAAGGGCGGCGACGCCTTCTACGACCAGATCAGCGCGCTGCATAAATCGGTGCGTGGCTCCGACCCGGACGCCACGCTGTACTGGTTCTGCCGCATGCTCGACGGCGGCGCCGATCCGCGCTACCTGGCGCGCCGCATCGTGCGCATGGCATGGGAAGACATCGGCCTGGCGGATCCGCGTGCCGCCCGCATCACGCTTGACGCGGCCGAGACTTACGAGCGGCTGGGCTCGCCCGAAGGCGAGCTCGCGCTGGCGCAGGCGCTGATTTATCTCGCCGTCGCGCCCAAGTCCAACGCGGGCTACAACGCCTACAACGCCGCGCGCGCCTTCGTGGCGAAGGACAAGTCGCGCGGCGTGCCGGTCCACCTGCGCAATGCCCCGACCAAGCTGATGAAAGAACTGGGCCACGGCCACGCCTACCGCTACGCGCACGACGAGCCGGAGGCCTATGCTGCCGGTGAGCATTACTTCCCCGATGACCTCAGGCGCCAGGGCTGGTACCAGCCCACCCCGCGCGGGCTGGAAGGCAAGATCGGCGACAAGTTGCGCCACCTGCGCGACCTCGATGCGCAGTGGCAGCGGCAGCAGGGCAAAGGCAAGGGCAGGGACGAAGGCGGCGAGGGCGGGGCGCAATAGCGCACATCGGCAGCGCCGGGCGGGCTGTCTTCGCGAACAGCGGCCGAAGCGCCCGCCTGTTCCCCGGCCGGTGGTTCGGCGCTTGCCCCGGCCAGTACAGTAAAATGGCGGGTCCGCCGGCATGCCGCTGGCCCATGCACCTCCCCTCATACGCAACATGCTAGACATCCAGCTGTTCCGCAAAGACATCGACGCCGTGGCGCAACGCCTTGCCACGCGCGGATTCCAACTCGACGTAGCGGCCTTCCAGGCACTCGAAGCCGAGCGCAAGCAACTGCAGACCCAGACCGAGGAACTGCAGGCGCGCCGCAACAGCCTCTCCAAGCAGATCGGCATGCTCAAGGGCAAGGGCGAAGACGCCTCGGCGGTGATGGCCGAAGTCGGCGGCATCGGCGATACCCTCAAGGCATCGGCCGCGCGCCTGGAAGAAATCCAGGCCCAGCTCTCCGAAATCCTGGAAGCCATCCCCAACCTGCCGCACGAGAGCGTGCCGGTGGGCCGCGACGAAACCCAGAACGTGGAAGTGCGCCGCGTCGGCACGCCGCGCAGCTTCGACTTCGAGGTCAAGGACCACGTCGACGTGGGCGAGCGGCTCGGGCTGGATTTCGATACCGCGGCCAAGGTCACGGGCTCGCGCTTCTCCATGTTGCGTGGCGGCGTCGCGCGCATGCACCGCGCGCTGGTGCAGCTGATGCTCGATACCCACACGCTGGAGCACGGTTATACCGAGATGTACGTGCCCTACATCGTCAATGCCGCATCGATGCGCGGCACCGGCCAGTTGCCCAAGTTCGAGGAAGACCTGTTCAAGGTGCCGCGCAAGGTCGGCAGTGAAGAGGGCGAGCGCCTCGAGAACTTCTACCTGATCCCCACCGCGGAGGTGCCGCTGACGAATATCGTGCGCGACGCCATCGTGGCCGGCGACAAGCTGCCGCTGCGTTTCGTCGCCCACACGCCTTGCTTCCGCTCGGAAGCCGGTTCCTACGGCAGGGACACGCGCGGCATGATCCGCCAGCACCAGTTCGACAAGGTCGAACTCGTGCAGGTGGTGCAGCCCGAGCATTCATTCGATGCGCTGGAACAGCTCACCGGCCATGCGGAAGCCATCCTGAAGAAGCTGGACCTGCCGTTCCGCACCGTCGCGCTTTGCACGGGCGACATGGGCTTCGGCAGCACCAAGACCTATGACCTCGAAGTCTGGATCCCCGCGCAGGGCACGTACCGCGAGATCAGCTCCTGCTCGAACATGGGCGACTTCCAGGCGCGCCGCATGCAGGCCCGCTTCCGCGCGGGCCAGGGCAAGCCGGAGCTGCTGCACACGCTCAATGGCTCGGGCCTGGCCGTTGGCCGCACGCTGGTGGCGATCCTGGAGAACTACCAGAACGCCGATGGCTCGGTGACGGTACCGGCCGCATTGCAGCCGTATCTGGGCGGCCTGACGCGCCTGGAACCCGAGGCATAAATTTTCGCCGCCGGGGGCTTGCGGTTGGAACGGGATTTCCTCTATAATCTTGTTCTTCGCGACAAGCGACCCAGTTACCGGAGAGGTGGCAGAGTGGTCGAATGTACCTGACTCGAAATCAGGCGTAGGTGCGAGCCTACCGTGGGTTCGAATCCCACCCTCTCCGCCAGCAGTAAGCAAAGCCCCACGATTCCTCACTGAGTCGTGGGGCTTTTGCATTGGGCCTGCTGAACAAGTCGTGTGCGAACCAGCCTCGTTCCGCAAGCCCATCGCTGGCAACGTCGCGCAGCGCGTCGAACCTGCGAGCCCACGCGCTATACTCCGCTTGTCGCTGCAACCACAGCGACCGGGATTGGCGTCCCGAACGAAAAGGCGGATCGCCGCCGCCAGGCGGCATTTTTACGTCCGTTATGCTTTTGCGCGCCTTCATTGGGCGGGCCAGGGCAGGGGAGCCTTCGGGCTCGCCGGATCCTTTTCGCCGGTACGCCAACCTTGCCTTGCGCCCGCCCACCCCGATTGGCGTCGGGGTGCGGGATCGAACCCGCACGAAAAGGAGGCAGCACCATGCGCCAGCTTCACCTTGCCCACCACGGGCAACCGACACTCCCGAAAGTCCCGCCACTCTCCTGCCGCGCGCACATCGGGCTCAAGGAGATGTGCCATGGATAAACACAGCCGCTACGGGATCACAGCTGAACACACCGACTCAGCAATGCTTGTCACCACGCGCATCTCGCTTGAGGACCCTTTGAGTCTTGCCGCCGAGCGAGCCGCGCAGCTCTATGGCTTGCTTTTCATGGTTAGCGAATACGTAGCCTCCGGCGATGCCTTCGGCGCGCTCAAACAGGAGATCCAGGGCGGTATCCTCTCCTTGGCGGCCGGGTTGGCCCGGGAGACGCTGGTGTTGAGTGAACTCGCCGCGCAGCATGGCGAGGGGGAGAGGCCCCTTCGTTGATGTCAGTGGCGGGGCTGACCAGCCCTGCGGCCCGCGCGGGGCCCGCAAGCGGCCCCGCGTGATCAATGCACTATCATGACGCTGCTCCGATTCGACCCGCTGCTCATGACACAGTCCTCTTCCTTGCCTTCCCCGCACGCCTCATCCGGCGCCGATTTGTCTTCCGGCTATCTGCCGGGCATGCCCTACCGCCACTACAAGGGCGGCGCCTATGCCATCGTCGGCCTCGGCGTGATCGAGTCGGACCTGTCACAGGTGGTGGTGTACGAGTCGATGCGGGACCGCTCCCGGTTGTGGGTGCGTCCGCTGGATGTGTTCGCCGAAAACGTGCCGACGCCACAAGGCACGCAGCCGCGTTTCGCGCCGGACTGGCCGGCGTCGCTGGGCTGCCTGGACTTCCTGCCGCGCGCGACGGTGTTGCAGGTGCTGGGCTGCTACGACGCGCCTTACCGGCACTACCATGATCGCCGGCATGTGTTGGAGATGTTTGAAGCCGCGCAGGCGCGCGGCGTGGCACTGACGCCCGCGCAAGCGCTGGCGGTGCTGTTTCACGACGCGGTCTATGTGCCGGGCTGCGAGCATAACGAAGCGGCCTCGGCCGCGCTGATCGAGACCATGATCGTCGGCGTAGATGCCGCGGTGACATCGCTGGCCGCGCGCATCGTGATGGATACGCGCGGGCATCGCGCCTCGGTGCCCGAGTCGGAACTCGTGCTGGATCTCGATCTCTGCCGTCTGGCGGCGTCACCGGCGGACTTCGACGCCTGGACCGCCGCTGTGTTCGAGGAAAACCGTGCGCTGCTGGCTAATCGCACCGGCCTGGACGGCGATGCCCTGTTTGCTGCCTTCATGCAGCGCAGGATCGCTTTCCTGCAAGGCCTGGCGCAGCGCGCGCAGCTCTTCCTCACGCCGGCATTCGCCGATTGCGAAGCGCTGGCACGCGCCAATATCGCGCGCATGGCTGCGGGAGGCTGAGCCGATGGTTGCCGCTTCCTGGCTCACACCGGCGACCGCGCTGGGCGTGGTGGGCCTGCTTGCCTTGTTCACGCTATTGCTGCTGTGCCTGGTGCGCGGCTTGTTGCTGGTCATCCGCCCGCTTGTGCGCCGGCTCGACGCCGCGCGCTTGCGTGGCCGCGATGCGCTGCATGCGCGCTCCAGCCAGCAGTGGCCGCGCGTGGTCCGCATGCTGGAGCGCGACATCGCCGAGTTGCTCCTGCTGGCGCTGGGCGGCGTCTTGCTGATGGCGTGCGCGGCCACTCTGTTGTGGCTGGGCGAGTCCATCGCCGAGGGTGCGCCGCTGGTGCAAGTGGATCAGGCCGTGTTCGCGCAATTGCGCGCGTGGCAGCAAGGGTGGCTCGATACGGCCATGGTTGCGCTGACCGAACTGGGCGGAGCGCGCGTTTCCGTGGCCGTGGGCGTGACCGTGTTTGGCTGGCTGGCGTGGCGCCGTGCCTGGGTGGCGGCGGCCTACTGGGTGGGGGCGCTGCTCGGTGCGCGGGCTTGCGTGATGGTGCTCAAGCTGGCGCTCGAGCGCAGCCGTCCTGCCAGCATCTACGGCGGCCTGGAGTCCTTCTCCTTTCCCAGCGGCCACGCCACCAGCAGCATGGTGACCTATGGCTTCCTGGCTTTCCTGCTGTGCCTGCGCCAGCCGTGGCGCATCCGGATCCCGGTGATTGCGCTGACCGCGGTGACGGTGGCGCTGATCTGCCTGTCGCGGCTCTACCTTGGCATGCACTGGCTGTCCGACGTGCTGGCCGGTTGCGCGCTCGGTTTTGCCTGGATCGTGCTGCTGGGTACCGCCTACGCGACCCTGCATGCGCCGGAGCGCCTTGCGCCGCTGCGCCTGGGCGTGGCCGCTGCCGCGGCGGTGGTGGTGGTTGGCGCCTGGATCGTGGCGTTCCAGTTGCCCGCCACGGTGGAGCGTTATCGCCGCGCGCTTACTGCTGGTACGGTTCCGCCGGTGGTAGCCGCGAGACCAGCAACTGATCGATCTTGTGGTGGTCGATATCCACCACTTCAAAGCGGAAACCCGCCGTCTCGATGGCTTCCGACTTCTTCGGGATGCGCTTGAGCGTGTAGATCACCAGCCCGGCGGCGGTATCGACGTAATCCTCGCCGGGCAGCTCGTCCAGCTCCAGCGCCTTCTTAAGGTCCACCAGCGGCGTGAGGCCGTCGACCAGCCATGAGCTTTCGTCGCGCCGCACGATCTGTTCGTCTTCGGTGGAGTAGATGATGTTGCCCATCAGCGCGCCGACGATATCGTCGAGCGTGACGATGCCGACCACCAGCCCGTACTCGTTCATCACCACGGCAAAGTTCTGGTGCATCTCGCGAAAGCGCGTGAGCGACTCGGTGAGCGTGAGCGTGTCCGGGATCACCAGCACGTTCTTGTCGTGGTGCTTGCCGATATTGCCGATGTTGCCGATCACGCCGGTGGAATCGTCGGCGAGGAACATCTGCAGGATGTCCTTCGAATCGATATAGCCCAGCACGTCGTCGAGGTTGTGCCCGCACACCGGGTATTGCGCGTGCGGGTAATTGACCAGCTTGCGGCGCAGGCTGTCGGCGGGCTCGTCCAGGCCGACGTAGACCACATCGTCGCGCGGCGTCATCACGGCGGTGACGTTCTTGGCGTCGAGCTCGAACACGTTCTCGATCAGGTGAATCTCGTGCTTGTGCAGCACGCCCGCTTCCGCCCCGGCGTCGACCATGGCGGCGATGTCCTCAGAGGTGATCTGGTCGATATGCTTGGTGGGCACGCCGAACAGGCGCAGCGTGGCGTCGGCGGCGCCGTTGAACACATAGACGAGCGGCTTGAAGATCTTGATCAGGGTCAGCATCGGATCGATCACCACCAGCGCGCACGCTTCGGGGTACGTCATGGCGATGCGCTTGGGGATCAGGTCGGCGAACTGGATGAAAAGCAGGGTGACGATCAGGAAGGAGCCGACATTGGCGATGCGCTGCGTCGTGACGGCGTCCAGGTAGGGAAGCAGCGCGGCTTGTACCAGGTCGGAGACATGCTTCTCGCCGACGATACCCGCCAGGATGGCCACGCTGTTGACGCCGATCTGCACGATGGTGAAGAAGTTGCCCGGTTCCTCCTTGAGCAGCATGATCCTGGTGGCGCGGCGGTCGCCACGCTCGGACAGGGTCTGCAGCTTGGTGCGGCGCGAAGCGGTCAGCGCGATCTCGGATATCGAGAAGAAGGCGCTTACCAGGATGAGGAGAAGCAGGGTCAGGGCGAACATAGGTTTGGGAAAGCACCGTTCAGGCGCTTTGATGATGGTGCACGGCGCACGGTACTGTCAAATTCCTCAGCTTCCATCGAGGACGGCCGAAGGGCTCATTTAGGCGCGTGCTCGAAACTGACCGCCGGCGCCTCCAGCCGCTGCGGCAGCGCAGCAGCCACCTCCCGCGCCGCGGCGGCAAACTGCTCGCGCATATCGTCGGCCAGGCTGGAGCTGCCGCGGTGGCTGGCGCGCAGCAACTGGATCTCGAACGACAGGGCGGGCTTTACCTCGTGCAGCGAAACGCGCTCGGGGTTTGCGCCCAGCGCGGTGTACTGGTCGAGCAAGGTCAGGCCAAGGCCGGCATCGACCAGGGCCAGCGCCAGCGAGTAAGTCTGGACTTCCAGCGTGGAGCGCGGCTCGAGCGCGTTGCGTGCCAGCGTCTGGCGCACCAGCAGGCCGAGCGAGCTGTTGTCGTCGTAGGCGATGAAGGGGCGTTCCACCAGCCGGTGCATCGGCACGTCGGCCCGGCGCCCGCGCGACGAGAGCGGCTCGCCCCGAGGCACCGCCAGCAGCATCTGCCCGCTGGCCACCGGCTCGCTGGAGATGGCCTCGTGGCGCGGCGGCGAGAAGGCGAAACCCAGGTCGATCTGGTTGGCCAGCAGCCCCTGCACGATCTCGTCGGTGTGGTGGGTCAGCACCTGAACCTGGGTCTCGGGATGGCGCGCGCAGAAAGCGCGTACGGCAGGCACCAGCAAGGGGCTGGCCAGGCTCGGCGTGGCCGCCACACGCAGGCGGCCGGCACCTTTGTGGCGCAGGCTTTCGGAGACGCGCCGCACCCGCTCGATCTCGCCATAGAGCCGCTCGACGTCGCCATAGAGCGCGCTGGCCTCCGGCGTGGCCTGCAGCCTGCCCTTGACCCGGTCGAACAGGCGAAAGCCGAGCGTGGCCTCGGCATGCTGCAGCACGCGGGTGACGACAGGCTGCGAGACATGCAGCAGGCGGGCCGCCTCGCTGACGGTGCCGGTCAGCATGACTGCACGAAAGACCTCGATCTGGCGCAATCGCATCGGGTAACGGATGGTGCCTGGGGAGCACCTATAGCCTAAAGACATA
This sequence comes from Cupriavidus sp. SK-3, assembly GCF_000611145.1. Taxonomy (NCBI): domain Bacteria; kingdom Pseudomonadati; phylum Pseudomonadota; class Betaproteobacteria; order Burkholderiales; family Burkholderiaceae; genus Cupriavidus; species Cupriavidus sp. SK-3. Next base: position 27,342 of record NZ_JFJV02000028.1, read on the forward strand.
TTCTTGCACGTATTCGCATTGGGCAAGCCTGGCTGCTTGGTCTAACCTTCGTCGGATCGGATTGGATCGGGGCAGAGAGGCGGACGATGAAGGTTGTGATCGTGGGGGCGGGCGTGATCGGGATGAGCGCCGCGTGGCGGCTGGCAGGCGACGGGCACGAGGTGACCGTGCTGGAGCGGCACGGCGGCCCCGGCGAGGAAACCAGCTTCGCCAACGGCGGGCAGCTCAGCTACAGCTATGTCGCCCCCCTGGCCGGCCCGGGGGTGCTGGCCAAGGTGCCTGGCTGGCTGCTGCGTCCCGATTCGCCGATGCGCTTCCGGCCCTCGGGGGACCCTGCGCAGTGGCGCTGGCTGGCCGCGTTTGCCCGTGCCTGCAACGCCGCTACCAGCGAAGCCACCACGCGCAAGCTGCTGCGCCTTGCCTTTTACTCCCGCGACCTGATGCAGGATTTTGTCGATAGCCAGCCGGCGGAGTTCGGCTTCGCCCGGCGCGGCAAGCTCATTGTGCATCGCGATAAAGACAGTTTCGAGGCAGCCTGCCGCCTGCTCGACTACCAGGCCAGCCTGGGCTGCGAGCAACAGGCGCTGGACAGCGATGCGTGCGTGGCGCTGGAGCCGGCGCTGGCCGGCATGCGCGGCGAGATCGCCGGCGCCATTCATACCCCGAGCGAGGAAGTGGCCGATTGCCATCGCTTTTGCCTGGTACTGGCACAGTTGCTGCGTGGCAGGCCTGGCGTGTCGCTGCGCTTCGGCGCCAGCGTGCTGGGCATCGAGCGCGAAGGCGACCGTGTGACCGGCGTGCGCACCGCGTCCGGCATCGAGCGCGCCGATGCCGTGGTGGTAGCCGGCGGCATTGGCAGCGTGGCGCTGCTCAAGCCGCTGGGCCTGCGGCCGCCCTTGTGGCCGCTCAAGGGCTACAGCATCACGGTGCCGATCGCGGATGGCGCCAGCGCGCCGCATATCAGCATCACCGACTTTGCGCGCAAGATCGTCTATGCCCGCATCGGCAATACCTTGCGCGTGGCCGGCATGGCCGATCTGGTGCGCGCGGACACCGTCATCGACCGCGCGCGGATCGCCACGCTGGCCGACGAGACGCGCGCGCTGTTTGGCGACATCGCGCCGCGCATGGAACCTGGGCAGTTGCAGCCATGGGCCGGCCTGCGCCCGGCTACGCCGAGCGGCCTGCCGATGGTGGGGCCTTCGCGCCTGCGCGGCTTGTGGCTTGATATCGGCCACGGCGCGCTCGGCTTCACGCTGGCCATGGGCAGCGCGGGCTTGCTGGCGGATGGCCTGGCAGGACGCAGGCCGGTCATCGAAGCCGGGGATTTCGCAGGGACGCTGGCCTGAGCCGTAGCGCTGGCGTTGCAGTTTTGTTTGCGTCAAGGCGCAGAGACGTCACCACCTCAACACTTCACGAGCCGTCACCAACCCAAGGAGAAAGCGCTATGCAATCCAACGATCGTCCCCACCGATTCTCCCGCTGCCTGCTGGCTGCCGCCACGCTTGCGTGCGCCGCTGGCGCGGCCATCGCCGACGATGGCGAGACGCTACGCAAGATCAAGGATACCGGCGTGATCTCGCTGGGCTATCGCGAGTCGTCGATCCCGTTCTCCTATACCAATGGCAAGGACGTGATGGGTTACTCGCACGAAATCCTGCTGCAGATCGTCGACAAGGTGAAAACGCAGCTGCAGATGCCCAACCTGCAGGTCAAGCTGGTCCCGATCACTTCGCAGAACCGCATCACGCTGGTGCAGAACGGCACCATCGACATCGAGTGCGGCACCACCACCAACAACCTCGAGCGTCAGAAGCAGGTGGCGTTTTCCAACAGCCTCTTCGTCTATGGCCTGCGCATGCTGACGAAGAAAGAGTCGGGCGTGAAGGACTTCCCGGACCTGAAGGACCGCAACGTGGTGACCACGGCGGGCACCACCGACGAGCGCCTGCTGGTGAAGATGAACGGCGAGAAGGGCATGAACATGAACCTGATCGGCGCCAAGGACCACGGGCAGTCCTTCCTGATCCTGGAGACCGGCCGCGCGGTGGCCTTCGTGATGGACGAGCCGCTGCTGTACGGCGAGCTGACCAAGGCCAAGAACCACGGCGACTGGACGGTGGTGGGCACGCCGCTGCAGACGGAGAACTACGCGTGCATGTTCCGCAAGGACGATCCGTCCTTCAAGAAGCTGGCCGATGGCGTAATCGCCGGGCTGATGACCAGCGGCCGCGCCGAGCAGCTCTACAAGAAGTGGTTCCAGTCGCCGATCCCGCCGCGCGGCATCAATCTCAACTATCCGCTCTCGGCCGAGATGAAGGATCTTTACGCACAGCCTAACGACAAGGCATTCCAGTAGGCGAGGCGCAAGCGAGGCAGGCGCGGGCAGGGCGAATCGTTATTGCTGTGCAACGGGAAATTGCGGTAGGCTCAATGCAGGTCTACGCTCCTGGTGGGCCAACCGTTGGTGGCGCGAACGCGGTTCGCGCCGCTTGTGCTGACTGGAGAACATATGCGATCGCTTCGTACTGGCTGTCTCAGGGCACTGCTCGCTGTTTCGCTACTGGCTACGGGCGCCGCCGCGCAGGCCGCCGACCTGCTTGACAACGTGAAGCAGGCCGGCGTGCTGAAGATTGGCCTGGAGGGTACCTATCCGCCGTTCAACTACCGCGGCGGCGGCAATCAGCTGGAGGGTTTCGACGTCGACGTGGCCAAGGGCGTGGCGGCCCGGCTCGGCGTCAAGCCGGAGTTCGTCACCACCGAGTGGAGCGGCATCATTGCGGGGCTGCAGGCCGGCAAGTTCGATGTGATCGTCAACCAGGTCGCGGTCACGCCGCAGCGCAAGCAGGTGCTGGATTTCTCCACGCCTTATGTCTATTCGGCAGCGCAGCTGATCCAGCGCAAGGACGACAAGCGCCAGTTCAAATCGCTCGACGACCTGAAGGGCAAGAAGCTCGGCGTGAGCCTGGGCAGTAACTACAACGAACTGGCCAAGTCGGTGGCCGGCATCGACGTCAAGACCTATCCCGGCGCACCGGAGTACCTGCGCGACCTGGCGGCGGAACGCGTGGACGCCGCGCTCAACGACCGCCTGATGATCGGCTACCTGATCAAGACGTCGAGCCTGCCGCTGCGGCCCGGCGCGATCGTCGAAGGTGGCAATGCCGAGGTGGCGATCCCCTTCCGCAAGGACAATCCGAAGTTCAGGCAGGCCATTGACCGCGCGCTCGACGAGATGCGCAAGGACGGCAGCCTCGGCAAGCTCTCGGTGAAGTGGTTCGGCGCGGACGTGACCAGGCCGGCCAAGTAAGCGCGGGTTGCGCCTGCCAGGCGCGAGCCCGTCAACCGGGCGTTGTGACGTTGTGATGCTGCCACGGCCGCCCTCGTTGCCGTGGCCGGCATGCTCCAGGGCCTACCATGTCCGCTCTCCAGCTTGTCGCCGATTCGCTGCCCGTGCTGTTGCAGGGCATGTTGCTCACCATCAAGTTTGCCCTGCTGTCGATGGCCTTCGGGCTGGTGATCGGCACCGTGGTCGCCCTGATGGGCATCAGCCACCGGCGGGTGCTGATGGCCATCGCGCGGGTCTACGTCAGTATCATGCGCGGCACGCCGCTGCTGGTGCAGATCTTCGTGGTGTACTACGGATTGCCCGGCATCGGCATTGCACTGGAGCCCACGCCGGCCGGCGTGCTCACGCTGAGCCTGAACGTCGGGGCTTATCTTTCCGAAAGCATGCGCGGGGCCATCCTTGGCATCCCGCGCGGCCAGTGGCTGGCGGCTTATAGCCTGGGGCTGACCCAGGGTCAGACGCTGCGTTACGTGGTAGGGCCGCAGGCGTTGCGGCTGGCGGTGCCAAGCCTGTCGAACAGCCTGATCAGCCTGATCAAGGACACCTCGCTGGTGTCGGTGATTACCGTGACCGAACTGCTGCGCACGGCGCAGGAGGTGATAGCGGCAACCTACCAGCCGCTGCCGCTTTATCTTGCGGTGGCTGCGATTTACTGGATGCTCAGTACGGCGTTGTCGCAGGTGCAGCGGAGGTTGGAGCGGCGGTTGTCGTTGCCGGGGAGGCATTAGCTGGATAAGGGGTATAGGGGGAGGTGGTTTTTGATTTGGGCGGTGTTGGCTCTTGCCGCTCTTGCATTCAACAGCGATACGTCATCGCCCTGCGAGGTTGGTCGCTGTTTCTTTTTGCGGCGTTGGTTTTTGGACCCAAGTGCGTACGACATCCCCCTGCTGGGGTGGTCGCTGTCTCTTTGATCGGCGATGGTTATTGCACCCAAGGGCGTACG
>NZ_JFJV02000029.1:0-67668 GCF_000611145.1 Cupriavidus sp. SK-3
AAGTTGAAGTTGAAGTTGAAGTTGAAGTTGATTCTCAAAACCCCCGGGAGCCCCCCCCAAATCATGCCCAAACAAAGCCCCCCCCTCCTCCTCTTCGCCCTCCCGGCCCTAATCATCTTCACCGCCTTCTTCTGCCTCCCAATGGCAAAACTCCTGGCCATCAGCATCACCGGAGAAAAAGGCGCAAGCGTCTACTGGACCGTAATCTCAAGCCAACGCTACCTCCACAGCCTGATGGTAACGGTACTGCTCTCGGCAACCGTAACCCTGGCAACCCTGATCATCGCCGGCATCACCGGCACCTTCCTCCAACGCAACGCCGTCCCCGGCAAAGCGCTGCTGGTAGCCATGCTGACCTTCCCGCTAGCCTTCCCCGGCGTAGTCATCGGCTTCATGGTCATCATGCTGGGCGGCCGCAACGGCCTGCTGGCCATGGCAGGCGACTGGCTAGCCGGCGACCGCTGGACCTTCGCCTACGGCCTCACCGGCCTGTTCGTCGGCTACCTGTACTTCTCCATCCCCCGCGTCATCCTGACCGTGATGGCCGCGGTAGCCAAGCTCGACGCCTCCCTGGAAGAAGCCGCGCGCTCGCTCGGCGCAGGCCGCTGGCGCGTGGTGCGCGACGTCATGCTTCCCGCCCTGATGCCCGCCATGATCTCCAGCGGCGCGATCTGTTTCGCCACCAGCATGGGCGCCTTCGGCACCGCCTTCACGCTGGCCACGCAGCTCGATGTACTGCCGCTCACCATCTACAACGAGTTCACCAACTACGCCAACTTCGGCATGGCCGCTGCCCTGTCGGTACTGCTCGGCACGGTCACCTGGGCCTTGCTGGCGCTGGCGCGCTGGTTCTCGGGCGACGCCGTCGCCGCCACCGCGTGAGGATTGCCATGACTACGACTTCCCGCCGCGGCAACGCTTACTGGCTGCAACTCGCGCTCACGCTCCTGGTTTGCCTCTTCATGGTGGTCCCGGTGGCACTGTCGGTGCTGGCCGGCCTGACCAACAATATCTTCATCGGCGTGGCCAGCGGCCTGACCACGCGCTGGCTGGTGGAGGTATGGTCGCTCTACCGCAATACCATCTTCCTGTCCCTGGGCATCGCGCTGGCCTGCCTTGCCTGCACGCTGGTGCTGGGCGTGCCGGCGGCCTACTACATGGCACTGCGGCGCGGCCGCATCACGCGCCTGATCGAAGAGCTGCTGATGCTGCCGGTGGCAGTGCCGGGCCTGGCTACCGCGCTCGGCCTGATCCTGCTCTATGGTGGCTGGCAGGCGTTCCGCACCAGCTGGGTATTCATCCTGGTTGGCCATGTGCTGTTCACGCTGCCGTTCATGGTGCGTTCGGTGCTGGCCATCATGTCGGCCATCGATATCCGCACGCTGGAAGACGCCGCCGCCAGCCTGGGCGCGAGCCGGCTGCAGCGGTTCTTTACCGTGGTGCTGCCCAACTGCCGCCAGGGCATCCTGGCCGGAGCGCTGATGGTGGTGACGCTCTCGGTGGGTGAGTTCAACCTGACCTGGATGCTGCATACGCCCACCACGCAGACATTGCCCGTGGGTCTGGCCGACAGCTATGCATCGATGCGGCTGGAGATCGGCTCGGCCTACACCATCGTGTTCTTCTTCATGATCATTCCGCTGCTGGTGCTGATGCAGGGCCTCTCCGCGCTCGGCGCGCGCGCCCGCAAGCACCAGCCGCTTGCAGACAGCGCCGGGGCGATCTCCGGCGCCGATCCGCTTTCCCCATCCGAGGCCCGCCATGCATGAACCGACCCCCATCACCCTGCGCCACTGCGGCAAGACCTTCGCCGACGGTACGCTGGCGCTGCAACCCCTGGACCTCGACATCGGTGCCGGCGAAACCGTGGTTCTGCTTGGTCCTTCCGGCTGCGGCAAGACCACCACGCTGCGCATCATCGCCGGGCTGGAATTCCCCGATCCCGGCGGCGTGGTCATGTTTGGCGATAGCGATGTGACGCCCCTGCCTATCGAGCAGCGCGGCGTGGGCATGGTGTTCCAGAGCTATGCGCTGTTTCCCAACATGACCGTGGCGGAGAACATCGCCTATGGCCTGCGCGTGCGCCGGACCGATCCCGCCGCGCGGCGCCGCCGGGTGGACGAGATGCTGTCCATGATGCAGCTCGGGCCCTTCGCCGAGCGGCGCATCGACCAGCTCTCCGGCGGCCAGCGCCAGCGCGTGGCGCTGGCCCGCGCCATCGCGGTACAGCCGCGCGTGCTGCTGCTCGACGAACCGCTGACCGCGCTGGATGCCAAGCTGCGCGATGCGCTGCGCGCCGACATCAACCAGTTGCTGCGCAGCCTGCATATCACCGCCGTCTATGTCACCCACGACCAGGCCGAGGCGATGGCGCTTGGCGACCGCATCATCGTGATGGACCGCGGCCGCATTGCCCAGACCGGCACGCCGCAGCAAATCTACCGGGCGCCGGCCAATGCCTTCGTGGCGGATTTCATCGGCACCATGAACCGCTTGCCGGCGGTGCCGGAAGCTGGTGCCTGGCGTGTGCCGGGTGGTCTGGTGCCGCGCCAGGACAACGCAGCGGGCGCCGCGCAGCCGGCCCGCGCCGAACTGTTGTTCCGCCCCGAGGACGTGGCGCTGGCCCGGGCCGAGGAGGCGCACCTGGGCGGCTCGGTCGTCACCGCGCTGTTCCTGGGCAACTACACGCGCTTGCTGGTCGACGTTGGCGCACCGGCGCCGCTGGTCGTCGACACCACCCGGCGCGATGCCTGGCATGCGGGCGACCGCGTCGGCCTGCGCCTCGATACCGGCCACCTGATCACGCTTTCCGAAGCGCTCGCAGCATGAACTCCCTGACCAGCACTCCGGGCAATCCGGGCAATCCCGGCGATCCGGCCGGCACCTACCTGCTCGCCCACATCACCGACCTGCACATCAAGGCCGGCGGCAAGCTGTCCTACCGCATGGTGGACACCGCCGGCGCCCTGCAGCGCTGCATCGACACGTTGCTGGACGCGCCACAGCGGCCGGATTCGGTCGTCATCACCGGGGATCTCGTCGACTTCGGCACCGAGCCGGAATACCGCTTCCTGCGTGACATCCTGCAAGGCCTGCCGATGCCGGTGCGGCTGCTGCCGGGCAACCATGACCACCGGGCTACCTTGCGCCGTGTCTTCGCGGATCACGATTACCTGTTCGCCGCCGGCGATGGCGATGCGCCCATCCACTACAGCGTGGAAGCCGGCCCGTTGCGCCTGGTTGCCTTCGACTGCACGGTACCGGGCAAGCCTGGCGGCCGGGTCGATCCCGCCGCGCTGCCGTGGCTCGAAGCCACGCTGGCGGCCGAGCCGGGCCGGCCCACGCTGCTGATGCTCCATCATCCGCCCTTCCACACCGGCATCGGCCACATGGATCAGCAGGGCCTGGCCGGCGCCGGACTGCTGGAGGCGGTGGTGCGCCGGCATCCGCAGGTGGAGCGTGTGCTGTGCGGCCATTTGCACCGGCACATCACACGCCGTTTCGGCGGCACGGTGGCCATGACGGCGCCCGGGCCCGCTCACCAGGTCACGCTGGACCTCGACCCGCGGGCCGTTTCGCGCTTTCGCATGGAGCCTCCCGGCTACCTGCTGCACTGGTGGCATCCCGCGCATGGGCTGGTGAGCCATACGGCGGTCATCGGCGCGTTCGGTGCCGACCACCCCTTCTTCGATGCCGCCGGCAAACTGATCGACTGAGCGACTGAGCGGCGGCCGGACAAAAAAAACCCACAGCCGGGTGGATGTGGGTAATAAAGTGGTATGGGCAAGTCGCGGAAATCGCCCATGTCCGTATGGTGACACCCCGCGGCCGCGAGTGAAATAATCTTTCCGGACTAGAAGGCCAACACGCGTTGCGCAGGCCGTCCCCAGCGTGCCTACCGGTCACATCCCGGAAGCCGCGTGGGCGCGCGCGGCGCGGCACGGCACGGCCCCCGGTACACAAGCCAGGCTCCGCATTGCGTATCCCCTCTTTAGTGGGGAAATGGACAACACTGCCATAATCTAGTCCAATTCGCCCTTGGCGATCGCTTTGAACCGGCACTCCTTTCGCATTACCGTGGTTCCAGCGGCCGCTGCCGGCGCGCCGGCCGCCGTCCAACTTCCTACCATGCTCAACGCCCACCTGCTGCTGATCGACGACCACACACTGTTCCGCACCGGCCTGCGTTTGGTGCTGGCTGACAGCCCAAGCGTGGCAAGCATCATCGAGGCGGGTTCCGTCATGGGCGCGGTGGAGGCGCATCGCGGCGCCGCCGTGGATATCATCCTGCTCGACATCCAGATGCCCGGCCTCAATGGCATCGAAGGCGTCAAGGTATTGCGCCGCCATTTTCCCGTTGCGCGCATCCTGATCGTTTCCGGCACCTCCGGGCTGGAGACCATCCCGGCCGAGGTACGCAAGGAGATTGCCGGCTTCTTGCCGAAATCCGCGGACAGCGTCCAGATCGAGGTAGCCATCGCCGCCTGCCAGCAGGGCGACACCTACTTCATTCCGGCCCCGACCGGCGACAGCCACGACAATCCGGACGGCTCGCCAAACGGCACGGCCAGCGGCATCGCATACCAGTCCAGCTCGCTCACGCCGCGCCAGCTTGAAGTGCTTGAGCAACTCAGCCAGGGCCGCTCGAACAAGATCATTGCCCACCATCTGGGCCTCTCCGAGAACACCGTCCGGGTTCACGTGGCGGCCATTCTCGATCACCTCGGCGTAGTCAGCCGGGTGGAGGCGGTGCTCGAGGCGCAGCGCCGCGGCCTGGTGCAGACAGGCAGGTAGGCCATGCCCTTGCTCATCCCCCGCTTCGACGAACCGCGCCTGCTGGCCGCGGAAATGGAGCTGATCGACCAGAGCTTCGGCATCGCCATGCTGGGCTGTGCGCTGGCGGCCTTCATCCTGGCCCTCGGGCTGGCGCTGGGCGGCGGGCGTCCCGGCGCCTTCCCGTGGGCCCTCGCCATGGGCCTGGCCTGCGCTGCCGGGCACTTCGGGCGGCGCAGGCTGCCCGAGCGCACGAGCCAAGCCAAAGCGGGTCTTTACGCCCGTGCCATGACGGCCTTGCTGACACTGATCGGCGCGCTCTGGGGACTGGCGGCATGGCTATACATGGATGTGAAGTCGCCCGCGACGGTGATCTGCATCCTGTCGCTGATCGCCGGCATGAGCGCGGCCGCGCTGGCGGTGTTCTCCGCCTGCCTGCCGGTCGCCGTGGGCTTCTTCGTGCCGGCCATCGTGCCGGTCTGGGCGGTCTTCATCGCCACCGGCGATGCCGCCTATCTGGCCATGTTCCTCGGCACGCCGCTCTATCTCGTTGTACTCATGATCTTTGCGCGCAACTACGCGCGCGTGGCGCGCCACGGCATCGCGCTGCGCTTTGCCAACGTGGAACTGATCTCGCAATTGCGCGAGCAGACCGCCCGCGCGGAGAACGCACAACGCGAGGCAGAGGAAGCCAACCGCGCCAAATCCGTATTCCTGGCCTCGGCCAGCCATGACCTGCGCCAGCCGCTGCACGCGCTCGGCCTGTTCGTGGTCACGCTGGGCCGGTCCGATCTCACCGACAAGCAGCGCCAGTTGCTTACGCACATCGAGGCCGCCTCCTGTGCCGCGCGCGAGATGCTCAACACGCTGCTGGATTTTTCCAAGGTGGACGCCGGCGTGATCACCGCCCGGCCGCGCGCGTTCCGCCTGCAGCCGTTGCTGTACAAGCTGGAAAACGAGTTTGCGCCGCAGGCCGACGGGCGCGGCCTGTTCTACCGCACCCGGGATACCACCGCCACCGTGTTTGCAGATCCGACGCTGGTCGAGCTGATCCTGCGCAACCTGATCGCCAACGCCATCCGCTACACCAGCCAGGGCGGCGTGCTGGTGGCATGCCGCCGCCGGGGCAAGAGCATGGTGCTCGAGGTCTGGGATACCGGCGCCGGCATCCCCGCGTCCCAGCATCGCGCCATCTTCAGGGAGTTCCACCAGTTGGGCAACCCGGAGCGTGACCAGCGCAAAGGCCTGGGGCTCGGCCTGGCCATCGTGGAAGGACTGGCCCGCACCATGTCTACCCGGGTCCTGCTGAACTCGCGGCCCGGCCGCGGCTCGGTGTTCCGCTTCGCCCTGCCCGTGACCGAAGACCGTGCCGAGACACCCGCCGCCGGCTTGCACCAAAGGCCCGGTCTGCGCGGGCTGCGCGTGCTGGTGATCGACGACGACCAGGAGATCCGCATCGCCATGAGGGCGCTGCTGGAGAGCTGGCAAGCCGTTTGCCTGGCGCTGGAATCCGAGGAAGAAGCGCTGGCGGCGCTTGACACCTTCAGACCCGACCTGTTGCTGGCGGACTACCGCCTGCGCGGCGAGCGCACCGGCCAGGAAGCGATGATGGCGATCCGCGAGCGGCTGGGCCACGCCCTGCCCACCATCATCATCACCGGCGATACCGCCCCGGATCGCCTGCGCAGCGTGCATGCCGGCGGCGCCGCACTGCTGCACAAGCCCGTAGTGGCGCAACAGTTGCATACCGCCATGACCGCCCTGCTGCGCGATGCGGGCTGGCGCCAGGATATCCCCCGCTCCGCCGCCGGCAATGGCGCGGACCGCATGGCGCGTGCCGGGCGCTGAGGGGCCTTTGCGGCTCGCCAGCGCCCCTCGCCGCCTCATTCATGCGATTTTCGTATTAATCGATCCGTCCTATTAATTGGACTTAGAGCCAGTGCCCACCCAAACTGCATCGTGACAGTCGGCACGGGCGCCATCAGCAAGCCGCATCGCTTTCTCGCCAACGTGCCGCCAGGTTTCACCGATCCTAGCGAGGAGCCACCATGAGCACGCAGCCCGAACTGCCAAGACACGACTTGCTGATCGACGGCAAGCGCCTGCCACCCGGCACCGGAGAGTATTCCACCGATATCAACCCTGCCACGGAACAGCCGATCGCCCTGGTTGCGCAGGGCAGCGCCGCCGACGTGGACCTCGCGGTGACCGCCGCGCGCGCCGCGCTCAAGGTCTGGAACGGCCTGCGCGCGGCCGAGCGCGGCCGCATCCTGTACCGCTTTGCCGAACTGCTCGAAGCGCATCAGGAGGAACTGATCGCGCTCGAGAGCCTGGATGCCGGCAAACCGCTGGCCGCCGTGCGGCGCCAGGACATGCCGGCGGTGATCGATACCGTGCGCTACTACGCCGGCTGGGCCGACAAGATCAACGGCCAGGTGGTACCGACCCGCCCCGGCGCGCTGACCTACACCGTGCGCGAGCCGGTCGGCGTGGTCGCCGCCATCGTGCCGTGGAACTTCCCGCTGATGATCGGCATGTGGAAGATCGCGCCGGCGCTGGCCTGCGGCTGCACCCTCATTGTCAAACCCGCCGAGATCACGCCGCTGAGCGCGCTGCGCGTCGGCGAACTGGCGCTGGAAGCCGGCCTGCCGCCCGGCGTGCTCAATATCGTCACCGGCAAGGGCAGCGTGGTAGGCAATGCGCTGGTGGCGCATCCCGGCATCGACAAGGTGACCTTCACCGGCTCGCCCGGCGTGGGACGCGGCATCATGCAGGGCGCCGCCGCCAACTTCAAGCGCGTCACGCTGGAACTGGGCGGCAAGTCCGCCAACCTGATCTTTGCCGATGCCAACGTGGACGCCGCCGTGCGCGCGGCCGCCTCCGGCATCTTCTTCAATGCCGGCCAGGTGTGCTCGGCCGGCTCGCGCATCCTGGCGCAGCGCGAGGTCTACGACGAGGTGGTGGAGAAGCTCGCCGCCCGCGCCGCCTCGATCCGCGTGGGCGATCCGGCCGCGCCGGAGACCACCATGGGGCCGCTGGTCTCATCCGCGCAGATGAAGACCGTGCTGGACTACGTGGAGATCGGCAAGCGCGAGGGTGCCGTCGCGGTGACCGGCGGCGAGCGCGTGGGCGGCAAGGGCTATTTCGTGCAACCCACCGTGTTCGCCAACGTCGAGCACGAAATGCGCGTCTCGCAGGAGGAGATCTTCGGCCCGGTCGCCAGCGTGATCCGCTTCGAGGATGAAGCCGACGCCGTTCGCATCGCCAATGGCACCGCGTTTAGCCTGGCAGCGGGCGTGTGGAGCGCCGACATCGGCCGGGTGCACCAGGTAGCCGCAGACCTCAAGGCCGGCACCGTGTGGATCAACACCTATGGCCACACCGACGTACGGCTGCCCTGGGGCGGCGCCGGCGACTCCGGGCTGGGCCGTGAACACGGGGACGCCGCCATCGACAACTTCACCGAGCCCAAGGCAATCTGGTTGTCGCTGCGGCAGTAAGCGAACGAGGGGAGGCACGGCGGCGCCTCCCCGCCCGACGCCAGGAGGGTTAAGATCGCGGATGCGCCGGCATTGCCGGATTTGCCGGATTCGCCAGTGTTGTTTTTGGCATTGCGCGCCACACGATCCGTTCATTACGTCCCTCCTCCATGCCTGACAGACGCAAGTTCCTGCGTGCGGCGGCCGGCACCGTTGCCGGCGCCGGCGCGCTTTCCCTCTTGCCGCCCGCCATCCGCAAGGCGCTCGCCATTCCCGCCAACCATCGCACCGGCAGCCTGCGCGACGTCGGGCACATTGTGGTGCTGATGCAGGAGAACCGGGCCTTCGACCATTACTTCGGGGCAATGCGGGGCGTGCGTGGCTTTGCCGACCGCTTCCCGATACCGGTGGCCGACGGCCCGGGCCTCGCCGGCAAGACGGTCTGGTACCAGCGCGACGTGAGCGACCCGGCCGCACCCGCAACGCTCGCGCCGTTCCATCTCGATACGGAGCACGTGTTCGAACTCATGCGCGTCACCGGCACGCCGCACACCTGGTCGAATACGCAGGACGCCTGGGGCCAAGGCTGCATTCAGCAATGGCCCACCTTCAAGAAGCGTCATGCCATGGGCTACTTCAAGGAGGGCGACGTGCCCTTTCAGTACGCGCTGGCCAATGCCTTTACGGTGGCGGATGCCTACCACGCATCGTTTCTCGGCGGCACCAATACCAACCGCTGCTTCCTGTGGAGCGGCACCAACGACCCGCTGGGCAAGGGCAACGGCCCGGCCATCGGCAACGCCTACAACAAGCTCGGCGGCGGCGAGCCCGATGGCGGCTATGCCTGGACCACCTATCCCGAACGGCTGGAAGCCGCCGGCGTCAGCTGGCAGATCTACCAGGACATGGCCGACAACTACGCGCTCAATGCCACCGTCGGGTTCAAGACCTACCGGGATGCCTATCGCGGCGCGCCGGGTGCGCAGGCCGCGCTCAGGGACAAGGCACTGGGCACGCGCAACCTGGACCTGCTGCGCCAGGACGTGCTGGAAGGCCGCCTGCCGCAAGTGTCGTGGATCTGCCCCACGCGGCAGGGCTCCGAGCATCCCTCCCCGTCCAGCCCGGCGCAGGGCGCGGCCTATGTGTCCGCCGTGCTCGACGCGCTGACGGCCGACCCGGCGGTCTGGAGCAAGACCGTGCTGCTGCTGATGTACGACGAGAACGATGGCTTCTTCGACCATATGCCGCCGCCGGCGGTGCCGTCGTACCTCGCGTGGCACGCGGACCCGGCACAGGCCACGCTGGCCGGCGCCTCCACCGCCGACACCCGCGGCGAATACCACGAACTGATCACCGGCGTGGAGGCCGACGACCTGCCGCGCTACCTGCATCGCCCGTACGGCCTCAGCATGCGCGTGCCGATGATCGCCATCTCGCCGTGGAGCAAGGGCGGCTGGGTCAACTCCGAGGTGTTCGACCACACATCGGTGATTCGTTTCATCGAAGCCCGCTTTGGCGTGCACGAGCCCAATATCACGCCGTGGCGCCGCGCGGTCTGCGGGGATCTCACCTCGCTGTTCGATTTCGCCGCGCCGGACCAATCCGACGCCGTGGCGTCGCTGCCAGCCACCGCGCCACGCGCGGCGCGAGCGCGGGCGCTGAAGGGCACGCGCACGCCGGTCATCCCCGCGCTACCCGAATTGCCCGTGCAAGCCGGCGGCACGCGCCCCTCGCGGGCGCTCCCCTATGCGCTGCACGCGCAGGCCCAGGCAGATGCCGGCAGTGCCGCGCTGCACCTGAGCTTTACCAATAGCGGCCGGGCCGGGGCCGTGTTTCATGTCTACGACCGGCTGCACCTGGAGCGCCTGCCGCGCCGCTATACGGTCGAAGCCGGCAAGCGCCTGGCGGGCAACTGGGACACGCGCGCCGACGGCGGCCGCTATGACCTGTGGGTGCTCGGCCCCAACGGCTGGCACCGGCATTTCACCGGGACCGCGGGCGCAGTGCCCGCACCGGAGATCGAGATCGTCTACGACATCCCCACGCAAAGCCTGCGCATCACCTTGCGCAACGATGCGGACCAGCCCTGCACGTTCATGCTGGCTGCCAACGCCTACGTTAGCGGCGCGGCCCGCAGCACTACTGTGGCAGCCCGCGCCAGAAGCACCCTGGCATGGCCGGTGGACGCGTCGGGCGGCTGGTACGACTTCACCGTGACCGTGGCCGCCCTGCCCGGCTACGCGCGGCGCTGTGCCGGCCGCATGGAAACCGGCGCGCCCTCGGTGAGCGACCCCGCCATGGGCGGCCGTGCTATCGGGGAGCAATGGCAGCCGGCGGGATCATCGGCGCCTGCGTGAAGAACTTTCCCCAGTCTTGCAAATTCGTGCCGGCCAAACTCCATTCAGCCCCTAGATCTTCGGGATGCGCAGGGTCTTGCTGATCATCAGCGAGCCGGACAGCACGAACAGCAGCGCGAGCGGATGCAGGTCCGCCGGCCCGATGGCCCACACGCCGCCGTAGAGCGCATCGCCCACCCGGCCCTGCCACGCGCAGAAGGCCAGCACGCCAGTCAGCAGCACACTGGTGGGAATCGGCGTGCCCTCGAAGTACGCCACCTTGTCGCCGCCCTCGGACAAGGTCTCGGCAGTCACGTTGAAGCGTGCCAGGCGGCTCACGCCGCAGCAGACGAAATACATCAGCGCCGCCATGTCCCAGCCACCACGCATGCCGGCGGCAAAAGCCAGCGTTGCCGGGCCGACCCCGAACGAGATGATGTCCGCGAGCGAATCCAGCTCGCGGCCCAGCGCGGAGTGCTGGTGCCGCCAGCGCGCGATGCGGCCGTCGAGCACGTCGAAGATAAAGGCCGCCGGCGCCAGCGCTGCCGCCGCCATGAAATGGGCGGACGACTGCGTGGCGACGTAGAACATGGCGAAGAACACCGATGCCATGCCGCAGGCCGCGTTGCCCAGTGTGAACAGGTCGGCGAGATGCAGCTCGCGGACCATGGAGAAATGCTTGGGACGTTCTGGTGTGGATGCCATGGGGCGAACTCCTGAATCCTCTGGCGCATGAAAACTCCCGGCTCGCCAACAAGAAACGAACCAGGCGGCGGCGTGACTAGAAACGCAATCCCGCGTCGCGTAACGCGCTGGCGGTTTCACCTGCGCCGACGTGATGCACGGCCTGCCAGCCCAGGGACCGTGCCGCCGCCACATTGGCGGCGCTGTCATCGATAAACAGCAGCTCGCGCGCCGCAATTCCCGGCAGGTGCACACCGATGCGCGCCTCCATCAACTGGTAGATGGCCGGATCGGGCTTGGCGATGCCAACCTCGCCGGACACCAGGATATCGCGGAACAATGACAGGAAATCGCCACTGCGCACGGCGTGCGGATAGGTCTCGCTGGACCAGTTGGTCAGGCCGAACAGCGGCACCCGCGCGGCGTGCAGGCGCCGCAGCAACGCCACGCCGTCGGCCAGCGGCCCGCGCAGCATCTGCGGCCAGCGATCATAGAAGGCGCGGATCAGGCCGGCCTGCGCCGGATGCTCGGCCACCAGCGACTCGGTGGCCTCTCGCAGCGGCCTGCCCGCATCCTGCCGGACATTCCAGGCGGGCGAGCAGACTTCCGACAGGAAGCGGGTGCGCTCTTGCGGGTCCGGGATCAACTCGCGATAGAGGTACTCCGGGCTCCAGTCGAACAGCACGCCACCAAAATCGAACACTACGGCACGGACGGTCACGGTATCTCGTTGGCTCGGTTGAATACAAGACAGCATTCTCGCAGAGTCTGCCGGCCGTCAATATGAGATTTCTCTCAACATGCGGGCACGGCTTTCCCCCTAAGCTTGCCGTTACCGGTCCATGCGCCCCGTAGGCACCCCGGTCACGCAGGCGCCCCGCCCCGACAGCGGCTGGCGCCATGTCACGCAATCCGCCGAGCCCATTCCATGTCCCCGCCGAGTCCCCTTCTTCCGCGCGCCATGCCAGCCTGCCTGGCATGGCTATGCATCGCCTTGTCCGCCCACGCCGACGTGGGCCATCCCGAATCGCCGCAAACGCTGCCTGCCGCCATCTCGCCGCAATGCGGCGCGCCGGCCACGCTGATCGCCAGTCTCCGCGACGCCAGCGAAGGCACGCCGTCCGTCGGCCGCAGGGTGGCGGTGGAGGCCGTGGTCACGGCGGATTACTCGGGCACCGGCGGCTTCAGCGGCTACTTCGTACAGCAGGCCGACGCCCGGCGCCAGAACCGCCCCGGCGTGTCGGAAGGCCTGTTCGTGCACGCGCCGCGCGCGGCGGCGCGCGCCGGCGACCTGGTCCGCGTGCTCGGCACCATCGAGGAGCGGTCCGGCCAGATGCAGCTGAGGCAGTCCGGCCGGGCAACGGTCTGTGCATCGGACCAGGCCGTCACCCCGGCCGTGATCACGCTGCCGGTGCCGCACACAGGCGCGCTGGCGGCTTATGAAGGCATGCTGGTGCGCCTGCCGCAGACCCTTACCGTCAGCGAGACCTTCGAGCTTGGCCGGTATGGCAGCGTGGTACTCAGCCATGGCCGCCTGCCGCTGCCCACCAACGTGGCACTGCCGGGCGCCGGCGCCGCCGCCCAGGCCGCCGCCAATGCCTTGAACCGCCTGACGCTGGACGACGGCTCCAGCCGCCAAAACCCGCCGCTCGTCATCCATCCCGCACCGGGGCTCGGCGCCTCGAATACGCTGCGCGGCGGCGATACCGTCGCCAACGTGCAGGGCGTGCTGGAGCGGCGCCATGGCGGCTGGCGCGTGCAGCCCGTTCCGGGCGCACCGCCACTGGTGTTCCAGCCCGCCAACCCGCGCACGGGCGCACCGGTACGCGCCGCCCGCGCCGACCTGCGCGTTGCGGCATTCAACGTGGAAAACTATTTCAACGGCGATGGCCGGGGCGCGGGCTTCGATGACCCCGACAACCGCGGCGCCCGGACCCCTGCCGAATTTGCCCGGCAGGAAGCCAAGATCCTGAGCGCGCTGCAAGGGCTGAACGCCGACGTGATCGGCCTGATGGAGATCGAGAACAACGGCTATGGCGAGCTGAGCGCCATCCGCCGGCTGACTGACAAGCTCGGGCCCGACTGGCGCTTTATCGATCCGGGCGTGGAGAAGCTCGGCCGCGATAGCATCAAGGTCGCCCTGGTCTACAACGCCCGCGCCGTGGAACCAGCAGGCAAGCCGGCCACGCTCGAGTTGGGCCAGCGGACCCGCCAGCCCCTGGCCGCCACCTTCCGCCTGCCCGGCCATCCGCGCAAGATCACGGTGGTGGTGAACCATTTCAAGTCCAAGCGCTGCAACGATGCCCGCGGCGCCAATGCGGACCAGCGCGACGGCCAGAGTTGCTGGAATCCCACGCGCGTGGCGGCAGCCACGCGGATCTCGGACTGGCTCGCCACCTCGCCCACCGGCGTGCCGGACGATGGCCGGCTGGTGATCGGCGACCTCAACAGCTACGCGCGGGAAGACCCGATCCGCCTGCTGGCCGAGCGGGGTTATGCCGACATGATCGCCCGCTTCGCCGGCGCGGGCGGCGGCGCCTACAGCTACGTTTTCGGCGGCGAGGCCGGCTACATTGATCACGCGCTTGCCGATGCCGGTGCGGCCAGCCGCATCCTCGCGGCACGGCACTGGCATATCAATGCCGACGAGCCGATCGCGCTGGCCTATCCGCTGGCCCACAAGAGCGAGGCGCAGCAACAGTCTTTCTATGCGCCCGATGCCTATCGCTCATCCGACCACGACCCGCTGGTGGTGGACCTGGCCATGCGCGACGATGCCGCCGCACCGGGCGATAGCGCTG
Source organism: Cupriavidus sp. SK-3 (assembly GCF_000611145.1). NCBI lineage: Bacteria > Pseudomonadati > Pseudomonadota > Betaproteobacteria > Burkholderiales > Burkholderiaceae > Cupriavidus > Cupriavidus sp. SK-3. Next base: position 14,074 of record NZ_JFJV02000029.1, read on the forward strand.
CGGCGGGTGGCAGCGCGGAAAGTGCCAACACGGGGAACAACGGTGCTGGCAATGGCGTGGAAACCAGCGAAGGGGGCGGTGGCGGTGTGGTGGATCCCTGGGTGATGGCGGTCCTGGTCCTGGCCCTGGCCGGCACTGGGGCGATGGCCGCGTGGCATCGCTTTGCCGGCCGTTCCTCGCTACGCTGATGTCCCCGCCGGATTGCGCCTGATGCTGCCGGCCAGGTAGGCCACGATCAGCACATTGGCAATGGCCAGCCCGATATGTAGCGCGCTGGGGTGAACCGCCGCTTCATACAATTCAACCGGGATATAAATCGCGCCCGACCATACCCCGAGCCACTTCGCCCAGGCCCGCTGGCGCCACAAGCCGTAGGCCTCGGTGAAGCGCATTGCCGAGTACGTCGCGGCGGAGCCGCCGATGGCCCAAAGCCTGGCGTTGGTCGGATCGGACATCAGTGACAGGAAGATGGTCGGATAGCGGCTGCCCGGATTCAGGTGCAGGCGGGCAACGATCGCCTCGGCCAGCGCCTGCGCATCCCGGTGCAGCAGCGCAATGAGCCCCAGTCCGGCGAGAATCACCACCGCCCCCTTGGCGGCCTCGAACAGCGCGATTCCCTTCAGGCCCGCGCCTGAGCCATGCTTTGCCATCTTGCGTATCCTCGTCAACAGTCAGGTGGCGATCGTACCCCGGCGCGGCGGCCAGGGGCAAACCCGGCACTTCCCGCCCAGGCGCACAGGACGCCTGGGCACACTGGTAACATTCCCCGGCCGGCGCCATCCGTTGCCGGCCCGAGGCCGTCACATGAATCCCGAACACCTGCCACTCCTGCTCACCCGCACCATGCCCTACGGCAAGTACAAGGGCCGCGTTATCGCGGACCTGCCGGGCAACTACCTGAACTGGTTCGCGCGCGAGGGCTTCCCGCCCGGCGAGATCGGCAAGCTGCTGGCGCTGATGCACGAACTCGACCACAACGGCCTGACCGGCCTGCTGGACCCGCTGCGCGGCCGTTAGCGCATCCGCAGCCTGCCGGCTCAGCCGGCGGCAATCCGGTGAATGGACCGCCCCTGCGCGTCCACCGCCACGGTGGCGGGCATGTCCTCCACCTCGAACTCATAGATGGCTTCCATGCCCAGCTCCGGAAAGGCCAGCACGCGCGCCTTGCGGATCGCCCTCGATATCAGGTAGGCCGCGCCACCCACCGCGATCAGGTAGGCCGCGCCGTGGCGGCGGATGGCCTCGATGGCACGGGGACCGCGCTCGGCCTTGCCGATCATGACCAGCAAGCCGGTCTGCTCCAGCAACTGCGGCACAAACTTATCCATGCGCGTGGCCGTGGTGGGACCAGCCGGGCCCACCGCCTCGTCGCCCACGGCATCGACCGGGCCCACGTAGTAGATCGCGCGGTCGCGCAGCGGCACCGGCAGCGGCTCACCAGCGTCAAGCATGGCCACCAGCCGTTTGTGCGCGGCATCGCGGGCCGTCAGCAAACGGCCGCGCAGCCGCAATGTCTCGCCAACCCGCCACTGCGCCACCTCCGCGGCGTCCAGGCGGTCCAGGTCGACCACGCGCCCCGGCGGGGCCGTCATTGCGGCGGGAATACCGTCCCAGGTGTCGGCGGGCGGCGGCTCCAGCCGCGCCGGGCCCGAGCCGTCCAGTTCGACCGTGACGAAGCGCGTCGCCGCGCAATTGGGAATCAGCGCCACGGGCAGCGTCGCGGCATGGCAGGGCAAGGCCGCCACCTTGACATCGAGCACGGTGGCCAGCCCGCCCAGCCCCTGCGCGCCGATGCCGAGCGCATTGATGCGGTCGAACAGTTCCAGCCGCAGCCGCTCGGCGTCGTCCGCCGCACCCCTGGCGCGCAACGCGTCGATATCGATGGGGCTGAACAAGGCGCGCTTGGCCGCCAGCATGGCCTGCTCCGGCGTGCCGCCCACTCCTACGCCAAGCACGCCAGGCGGGCACCAGCCGGCACCCATCTGCGGAATGGCAGCGAGGATCCAGTCGACCAGGGAATCGCTCGGGTTGAGCGTGGCGAACTTCGCCTTGACGTCACCCCCGCCACCCTTTGCCGCCACGGTCATCGTCACGGTATTGCCGGGTACCAGTTCAAGTTGCAGGAAGCCCGGCGTGTTGTCGCCGGTATTGCGCCGCTCGCCCAGCGCCGAGCCCACCATGGTGGCACGCAGGGGATTGGCGCTGTCGGTATAGCCGCGGCGCACTGCCGCATCGACCATCTGCTGCACCGGGATCAACGGACCGCCGTCGCGCGCGGCAAACCGCACGTTCATGCCCACCGTCATGAAGACCTGCGCCACGCCGGTGTCCTGGCAGATCGGCCGATGGGCTTGCGCGCTCATGCGGCTGTTGACCAGCAACTGCTCGATGGCGTCTCGCGCCGCGCCGGCGGGCTCGGCGGCGAAGGCGCGCTTGAGCGCCTGGACGAAATCGGCGGGATGGTAGTAGCTGACGTACTGGAGCGCATCGGCAATGGTGTCGACGACGTCTTCCTGGAAGATCACAGTCATGGCGGGGGCTGGCACAACGGGCCGACCGGGCGAACCGGGCGGACCCGCTGCTGCGCGCATCTATTATGTCTATACATAATGACACAGCCTGCAGGGCAAACGCAAACACGCCCGCGCGGCCCGGCGCAGGCTCAGCCCTGCCGCTGCAGCACGGTCGAGTACGTGAACCTGTCGGCCGGATGCAGGCTCACCACGACTTCGAACAGCCGGTCGGACTGGTCGTAATACCGCCGCACGAATTCCAGCGCATGGGCGTCCGGCGCGGTACCCAGCACCTCGGCCAGCGCCGCCGGCACCCCCACCGCCCTTACGGTCTGGCGCACTTCCCTGACCAGGCGCCCGGTTGCCTTGCCGACCAGATCGCTGATCAGGCTGGTGTCGGTCTTGAGCAGCTTGCGGATCTTGGCGCCGTCAGCCGCCATCACGTAGACATCGGACCACGACAGCGGATGGGATGGCGCTTCCGGATTGGTGCGGGATGTCTCGATATGGAGCCAGCGCGAGCCAGGCTGACAGCCTAGGCGGGTGGCCAGCTCGATATCCATCACGATCTCGCGCGCGCCGTGGATGGTGCGCAGGGTGGCGGCGCCGTATTGCACCAGTTCGTCGATGGTGGAAAGCTTGGGCGTGTATTCGCTGCTGCGCGGCGCGGCGGCTTCCACCCGCGTGCCCGCGCGCTTCTTGCGCGAAACCAGGCCAAGCTCCTGGATGCGCATCAGCGCCACACGCACGGTGCCGCGGCTGACGCCGTGCTTCTCGGCCAGCTCCAGTTCGCCCGGCAGGCTTGACCCGACAGGGTAGACCCCGCTCGTAATGTCGTGAATGAGCGCCTTGGTCAACTCGGCGTGGCGTGGCTCCATGGGTTCCCTGAATGATTGATCGATGTGCTTGCGGCGTAGCAAATGCTAGCGCCTGACGGACCGCTAGCCAAGCGCAAAGGGTAAACCTGACGCAGATCCGGCTTGACGGGCAAAACCCATATTCCTAGAATATGTTTAAACATATTCTTTAGATAGACATATTGGCAGGTTGGATGAGGCACAGGTTCAGCGTCCCTGCCGCCCGCCCCTGACCCGATTGCCGACACTTTCAGGAACCCGCACCCATGGCTACTACCGTCTTCGACTCCGTTCTCTTCCGCGACATGTTCGGCACTCCGCAGATGCGTGCCATCTTCGACGACCGCGCCTATGTGGCGCGCTGCATCGACACCGAGACCGCGCTGGCCAGGGCGCAGGCCAAGGCGGGCCTGATCCCGGCCGAAGCCGCCCGCGAGATCACCGCGCGCGCCAGCCTGGACAAGATCGACCTCGACGCGATGCGCGCCGAGACCGAGATCGTGGGCTATCCCATCCTGCCGCTGGTGCGCCAACTGAGCGAGATGTGCGGCGAAGCCGGCCGCTATGTCCACTGGGGCGCCACCACGCAGGACATCATGGACACCGCCACCATGCTCCAGTGCAAGGCAGCAGTGGCCATCATCGAGACCCAGCTCGATGAAGTGCGCGGCGCGCTCAAGACGCTGGCGGCGGCGCACGCGCGTACCGTCACCGCCGGGCGCACGCACCTGCAACATGCGCTGCCGGTCACCTTCGGCTTTCGCGCCGCGGTCTGGCTGTCGTCGCTGAACCGCCACGCGGAGCGGCTGGCCCAGGCCAAGGCGCGCGCGCTGCTGGTGGAGTTCGGCGGTGCGGCCGGCACGCTCGCCTCGCTGGGCGACACCGATATCGGCCTCACCGTGCGCGCCAACCTGGCCGAAGAACTCGGCCTGCGCGACCCGCGCATTACCTGGCACGTGGCCCGCGACGGCCTGGCGGAGCTGGTCTCGCTGCTGGCCGCGATCGGCGGCTCGCTGGGCAAGATCGCGCTGGACGTGATGACGATGGCCTCGTCCGAGTTCGGCGAGGTGGCCGAGCCCTTCGTGGAAGGCCGCGGCGCCAGCTCGACCATGCCGCAAAAGCGCAACCCGATTTCCAGCGAACTGATGCTGGCGGCAGCCAAGATGCTGCGCGAGCGGGCCGCGCTGATGCTCGACGCCATGATTCAGGATTTCGAACGCGCCACCGGGCCATGGCACCTGGAATGGAGCGCGGTGCCGGAGAGCTTCCTGCTGGCATCGGGCGCGCTGGGCCAGGCCGCCTTCATGCTCAAGGGCCTGTCGGTGGATACCGCCCGCATGCGCGGCAACCTCGACCTCACCGGCGGGCTGATCGTGGCCGAGGCCGTGATGATGGGACTGGCGCCGGCCATCGGCCGCCAGCAGGCCCACGACGTGGTCTACGACGCTTGCCGCCACGCCATCGAGCACAAGCGCAGCCTCTATGCCGTGCTCTGTGAGAACCAGGACATCGTGGCACGCCTGGGCGAACCGCAGATCCGCTACCTGACCGATCCCGCCAACTACCTGGGCGCCGCCGAGCGCATGGCGCTGGCGGTGGTGAAGGACACGGTGCTGGCCACCCGTTAAAGCATCCGAAGAACCAGAACAACCTTGATGAAGGAGACAACCATGACCAAGCAACTGGCCGCCGTCCTCGCCCTGCTAGCCCTGTCCACCAGTACCACCGGCGCACTGGCGCAAACCTACCCCACCCGCCCCATCACCTGGATCGTGCCCTTTGCCGCCGGCGGCCCCACCGACGCGCTCGCCCGCAATATCGCCGAGCGCGTCGGGCGCGACCTCGGCCAGCCGGTGCTGATCGAGAACCAGGCCGGCGCCGGCGGCACCATCGGCGCGGGCAAGGCGGCTAAGGCCGCGCCCGATGGCTATACCTTCCTGGTCGGGCACATGGGCTATATGGCCGCCGCTCCGTCGCTGTACAAGAAGCTGTCCTACGACCCAGTCAAGGACTTCGACGGCGTGTTCCGCTTCCCCGATACGCCGCTGGTGCTGCTGGTGGGCGCGAACTCGAAATTCAAGACCGTACAGGACCTCGTCGCTTTTGCCAGCGCCAACCCGGGCAAGCTGAACTTCGGCAACGCAGGGGTGGGCTCCACCTCCCACCTGGTGGCGGCCATGTTCGCCCAGCAGGCGAAGATCAAGGTGACGCCGGTGTCCTATAAAGGCGCCGGTCCGGCACTGACCGACGTGATGGGCGGGCAGGTCGACGGCATGTTCGACCAGACCAACACGGCCCTGCCCCAGGTCAAGGGCGGCAAGGTCGTCGCCATCGCCCAGACGGCGAGGCAGCGCGTGCCGCAGTTCCCCAATGTGCCCACCGTGGCGGAGACGGTGGTGCCGAACTTCGAGGCGTCCACCTGGTACGGCCTGTACGCGCCGAAGGGCACGCCCAAGGACATCATTGCCCGCAACTACGCCGCGTTCGCGAAAGCCATCGCCGACCCTGATTTCTCCAGGAAACTGACGGAACAGGGCATCCAGCTGCTGCCCGAAGCCGCCTACAAGTCCGCGGCGCTGAACCAGCACACCGCAGCCGAGGTGGCCAAGTGGAAGACGGTGATCACCGCGGCTGACATCAAGCTCGATTAAGGGCGACTCGTGAACTCGATCATGCCGAGTTCTCCGATGGGCGCCGTTCCGGCACATCACGGCGTAGATCCCGTGATGGCCAGTGCACTCTGCGCTGCCACCGGGGCTCTGATCCCCGTGAATGCGCTCGCAGTGTCGCCGCTTAGCCCCCGGTTTGGCACGCTCTCGTACAACTGGCGTCAATTTTCCTGTCAGCCCCGGGCTGCTGGGAGAGAGCCAATCGTGACCGAACGCGTTGATGATCGCCGTCTGACAGCAGCCAGCGCACTCCGAATCCTTCCGGTGCTATACTTGTCCAAGTAATTGAACAAGTCCTATAGGGGAAGTGCCATGCGCACCATTCATTTCTCCGATGCCCGCAACAACCTGAAGGCGGTCATCGACCAAGCCATCGACGATCATGACGCCATTCTGATCACGCGCCGCGACGCGCCGAATGCCGTCATCATGTCCCAGGAACAATATGACAGCTGGATGGAAACGATGTATCTGATGTCGAATCCGGCCAACGCGAAGCGACTGATGGAGTCGATCGCACAACTGCGCCAGGGCGAGGCCGTGCCACACGACCTGATCGACCCGGACGCTGAATGACGCGCAAAGTCCTATTTGCACGGAACGCCTGGGACGAATACGTCTGGTGGCAGACCCAGGACAAGAAGATCCTCAGACGCATCAATCAACTCATTGCCGAGTGCCAGCGCGACCCGTTCACGGGGATCGGCAAGCCGGAGCCCTTGAAGGGCGACCTGTCCGGTTTCTGGTCGCGCCGCATCAACGATGCGAACCGCTTGGTCTACGATGCCGATGACGACTTGCTGCGCATCGCCAGCTGCCGCTTCCAATACGGCGACAAGTAACGCCGGCTCAGGCCGGCTTCCGACACAAGTTCTCGGCAGCCATCCCGGTGATTTCGATGAACACACGGCGGAGGACAAGTGGCACAGCGCTATTCTGATCATCGCACGTGCTGTGCGGAAATCAACAGCATCATGAACCGCTCACGTTCCGTCGCGTTCCGGCATTCCAGGCAACCTGTTCCGGTGACGGTGCGAACGCCTCAACGCGGCGGATCGCAATTTCCGCATCGATCAGCGTATTCAGCGCGCTAACGCATGGGCTTGCGCGGCAATGCCCATGCCGAGCGCACGGATGTCGAGCGACTCGGCAAATTCGATCATGTCGCGTTCCACGATGACGGCCCCGGCCGCCGAAAGGCGCGCCAACGCACAGGCAAAGGCTTTCGCCACGGGCGCCGGCATCCACGTGGGAAAACGTCTTCGGCACCGCCAGGCACAGTGAGCGCAAGACCAGGCGTTCGCGCCGGGTTTTGGTAGTACGATATCGCCCTTGCAAGCATTGCCGTGTTGTCGGGAGAGAGTTTTGCCATCAGTGGATCACCGTAGCGCCGGTTCATCGCGCGCCCGGACCAGGACCGAAGAACCATCGCAGAACGAGCGGGCCTACACCGGCCTGCGGGAACGGCTGACCACGCTGGTCTACCGTCCCGGCGAGCATCTCAATATCTCCACCCTGGTGGACGATCTCGACATTGGCCGCACGCCGATCAACCAGGCGCTGCACCGGCTCGCCAACGAAGGGCTGGTTCAGATCCTGCCGCGCAAGGGCGTGGTGGTCGCGCCGCTTTCCATTGACGACGCCCTGCACCTGATCGACGTGCGGCTGGCCAACGAAACGCTGTGCGCCAGGCTGGCCGCCGAGCGCATCACCCCCGCCGGCTTGCAGAAGCTCGATGCCATCCTGCGCCAGGTCGACGATGCCGTGGCGCGGCGCGACCTGCCGCTGGTGACCCACCTGGACCGGCTGTTCCATGAGCAGATCGCGGAAATTTCGGCTAATCCGATCCTGATCGAGATCCTCAAGGTGCTGCATGCGCGCTCGCAACGCTTCTGGGCCATCTCGCTGTCGTCCGAAGGGCACCTGGGCGAAGTCGGCGCCGAGCACCGCGCCATCCTGCAGGCGCTGCGCGACGGCGACGCCGCGGCAGCGGCCAGCGCGGTCACGGCGCATGTGCTCTCTTTTCGCCAGTCCTTGCTGCAAGGCCGCCGCGAAACCGTCTTCGCGTCGGCGGACCAGGCTTAGCTTTCCAGCGGCTTGTTCGCCGTTTCCCGGGCGGCCAGCAAGGCCACCAGCGTCAACGCCAGGGCAGCGCAGACATACAGCGAGATGGCCAGCGTCGAGCCATACGACTTGTACAGGCTGGCGATGATCAGCGGCGCGAAGCCGCCTCCCACGATGCCGGCCAGCGTATAGGCCAGCGACGACCCGGCATAGCGCACCCGCGTGGGGAACTGCTCGGTCACGAAGGCCGCCTGCGGGCCGTACATCATGGCGTGGATGATCAGCCCGACCACCACTGCCGCGCAGATCTGCAGCGGCTGCGCGCTGTCCATCAGCCGGAAGAAGACGAAGGCCCACACCACCGCCAGCAAGGCGCCGGCGATATACACTGGCCGGCGCCCGAGCCGGTCCGACAGGCTGCCGAACAAAGGCACCGCAACGGCGTTGCACGCCGCCCCGATCATGGTCGCGGTCAGCGCCAGCGGCCGGGACAGGTGCAGCACGCTGGTCACGTAAGTCAGCGTGAATACCACCACCAGCGCATAGAGCACGTCGGAGCCAATGCGCACGCCGCCGGCCAGCAGCAGGCGCCGCCAGTGATCCACGAACACTTCCTTGATCGGGGTCCTGGCCGTGCTCTTGCGCGCCTCCATCTCCCTGAACAGCGGCGTTTCCTCAACGCCCTTGCGCAGCCACAGCCCAAAGACGACCAGCAGCACGCTCGACAGGAACGGAATGCGCCAGCCCCATGCCTGGAAATCCTCCGGGCTCAGCCACAGCGAAACCACGGCGATAAAGCCAGTACCCAGCAGCGTGCCGCACGACGGCCCCACCTGGGTAAAGGAAGCATTGCGCCCGCGCTGGTGCTGCTCGCCGTGTTCCATCGACAGCAGGACCGCGCCCGCCCATTCGCCGCCGATGGCCGCGCCTTGCAGGAAGCGCAGCGCCACCAGCAGGATCGGGCTCCAGATGCCCCACGACATGTAGGTGGGCAGCAAACCCATCAGGCCCGTGGCCACGCCCATCAGGACCAGCGTGGCGACCAGCACGAAGCGCCGGCCGAGCTTGTCGCCAAGGTGCCCGAACAACACGCCGCCAAGCGGGCGCGAGACATAGCCCACCGCATAGGTGGAGAACGCCAGGATCGTGCCGGTGAGCGGATCGAACGAGGGGAAGAAGACCGCGTTGAACACCAGCGCGGCCATCAGGTTGTAGACAGTGAAGTCGTACCATTCCAGCGTGGTGCCGATGGTGCTGGCCGCGGCCAGACGGCCCATCTTCGGCGCGGCGGTGCCGGAAGCGGCGGCATCGGATGCGCCCGGCGCGGCGGAAATCGTGTTGGCGTTGTGCATCACACCACCTCCCGCGCGAAGAGCTTCCACTTGAGTGCGTAGCGGGCAGCCTGCTGCACCGGGGCGCCCAGCCGTTCAGCGGCTTCCTGCAGTGCCAGTTCGCTCGCGGCTGCGGCGCTGCTCTCGATCACCAGGATGGGCAGCAACTGCCGGTCCGCCAGGCATTCCTTCGGCAAGGGCTGGCTCAGCTCCGCGTCCGGCATCAGCAGGTAGGACTGGACGAAACCGGCCCGCGCGGAGAGTTGCCCGCCCACCTCGCCAGCGAGATCGACCAGCGCCAGCGCGTCCTCCGGCTGCGCCAGCGGCAATACGGCGAGCCAGCTGCCGCTGCCTTGCCCGACCGTGGCGGTGACTTCGCTCACGCGGCGCATCGGCTGGCGCATGCGCGCCAGGTTGGCCACGGACCACGGCGTCTGGCGGCGGAACGCCGCCTGGTAGGCCGCGGACGTGAATGCCGCAAGCGACTCGGTGCGATACAGGCCGAGATACTTCGGGCCGCCCTGTACGGCCTCATAGCGCGCCGCGGAGATAAAGCCTTCGATACGGGCGCGCTCCTCGACATGCTCGCGGTCGTACCACTGATTGAAATCGGCCTCGTCGGCCGCGTCCACATTGGACGCGACGAACAACATGCCCTGCGGGGCGATCCCCGTCAGGCGTTCCATCGCCAAACTCTCGGTCGCAAACATCTCGCTCATCAAACTCTCCGGTTGCCACGCTGATTCCAAAGCGGTGAGTTGATGATCGGCGCGATCGCCGCGCGCGACAAACGGGTTTTTCTTCGTGTTTCCGATCAGTTTTTCTGTTCGACCCGGCCGCGTTCGCGCACCAGCGTAGCGCACTGCGGCGCATCACTCCGGCGCAAACGGTGCGGGCAGCGAGCGCACGAAGCGATCCGATTCGCGGCACGCAAGCTCCGCGACCAGCCGGATCGCCTCCGACGCGGCGTGATCGAGATGGCTTACCACCAGACGCTGATGCGGCAGCGGCACGTCGCACGCAATCACACGCAGCTCGCCGCGCTCGACTTCTTCGCGCACGGGTGCCAGCGGCATCAGCGCATTGCCAAAGCCGGCTTTCACCAGGCGCACGATGGCCGCGATGGAACTGACGCAGTGCACTTTGCCGACCGGCAACCCCGCCTTGCGGTACAGTTCCTTAAGCGCCAGGTGCGGCTGCGAACCGGGACTCATGGTGATGGTCGGGTGCTGCAGCAGCGAGGCCAGCTTTCCTTCGCCCGGCTGTGCCGTCCCGGCCGGCCCGATCCACCCTATCGCCATCGGCAGGCACGGCGTGCTGGTGATGCCCTCGCCCACCGCGGGATCGGTCTGCAAGGCGATATCGATGCCGCCGGCACGCAAGGTCTTGTGCAGGCCTTCGGTGGTTTCCGAAGTGATCTGCACCTCGATACCGGGATAGGACGATTGCAGATGCCGCAGGAAATCCACCAGCCAGGTATGCACCACGCTCTCGATGGCGCCGATGCGCACCAGCCCCAGCAACTCATGGCCCGAGCGGCCCAGCACCATGATCTCCCGCTGCAGTTCCAGCAGCCGTTCGCCGTAGCCCAGCAGGCGCAGGCCCACTGGCGTGAGCCGCAGGTCGCGCGCCTCGCGCTCGAACACGCGCGCGCCGATTTCCTGCTCCAGCGAGGCAATGCGATTGGACATCGCGGCCTGGGTGATATGCAGCTTCTCGGCCGCCGCGCGAAAGCTGCCAAGGCGGGCTACCCACATGAAGGCTTCGACGAAGCGCGTGTTCATGGCGCGGCACCCCGGCCCGGCCGCGCCCCACAGTGGTGCGCCCCTTCCGTCAAACCTGCTCCCGGCCAGATCGGTCCGGTTCCGGCAAATGCATGTTTATCGCCTTGTGAAATTTCACAGAATTAACAGAGAGATTGTATGCAATATCCGCGCCAGCGCTGTAGTGGCATTCCCTAGCTTGCCCTGGCGCCATCGGTTAAATGTGCAGCACAATAAACATCCCCTCTGACGTGGGGTGGTGCCCGCTGGAGCCCAGTGGGCGTAAGCCGGGACGCGGCAAGGACCGGATAAGCGCCGCCGTGTGCACTTTTTCCTCGCGCGCAGGCGCTACAATGCGCGTCCGCGCTGCCGGCAGGCAAGGGATGCGGCCTGCGACGGGCAGGCAAACCAGAGCCAGCGCTGAAAAGACCATAAGAGCAACAACCATAGAAAGGTCCAGTCTTGTCTTCGGAGCACTTTCCCAGGATCAAGGCGTTGTGGAACACTCAGGAGACGCTCTCGCGCGATGCGTGGGAAGAGTTCTATCAACGCGTGATGGCTGTTCTGGCTAACTACCGCCCGCGCGAGGCCGCGTCGCTCGACGACGCCTTGCCCGATCTGCGCCATCAGTTCTTCGTCGAGCGTGTAATGCCCGGCGAGGGGCGCAACGGCCCCGCGCACGCGGACGACCTGCGCCTTTACCGCAACCGGTGACCCAACCTGTGACCCAACCGGCGGCGCGCGGCGGGCAGCCGGACGGTGCGCAAGACACAACGGTAAGCACGGCCGGCAGCAGCGGCGGCAGGAAAGAAAGGCCCATGCCGCATCCACCGGCCGCCCCGGCTGGCCCCGCCAGCGGCGGCCGCTGGGTCAAGCCCTTTGCCGCCCTTGCCGCCGCCCTGGCCATCCTGCAATCCGGCCTGCTGCTGTGGCGCTACCACAGCGACGGCGCAACGCCGGCGGCGGCGCCCCGGGCCCCTGGCGCCGGCGGCAACGACATCCGCGCGCAGTTCCGCCCGGAAGCCACCGAGGCCGAGATCCGGGCCTGGCTGCTGCGGCAAGGCCTGCAGATCGTCGGCGGACCCGACACGGCGGGCAGCTTCATGCTGCACGCGGACGATGGGCGGCAAGCGCTGCCAGCACCCGGCCCCGGCAATCCGCTCGCCCGGCCCAATCCCTGAGCACGGCGCGCAGCGTGCAATCCGGGTTTCGCTGGCGGCAGTGGCATCGCTCTTGCGCCAGCGCCATCCTCGTCCTACGCCATGCCTCCTCCGCGCAAAGACGCAGCCTTCGGAGCGCGCGCTGCCGCCCGCCAAAGAGCACCAATCCGCGATGATTTCCGGCGGCCACTTCACGCCGTACCTGGAGCACTTCAAGACGACCAGCCAGGCCGCGCGCGAATGGTTCGCCAGGCATCTGAAGCCCTGACCACAACAAAGGCTGCGGCAGCGCCCCGCCGCAGCCTTTGCACACGGGTCCTCAGTAGCCGGGGGCGCCTGCGGGCAGGTCCAGCCGCGCTACCAGGTCCGTCAGCGCCGCCGCGCAAGACACATCCACCTTCAGCGCGAGCAGCGCATCCGCACGGGTCTGGCCGAGGTTGATGGCGGCGACAGGCTTGCCCAGCTTGCCGGCGGCGAGGCAGAAGCGGTAGCCCGAGAACACCGTCAGCGATGAACCGATCACCAGCAGTGCATCGGCCTGCGTCAGCGCCAGCATGCTGGCATCCACGCGTTCCCTCGGCACGGATTCCCCGAAGAACACCACGTCGGGTTTCAGCACGCCGCCGCAATGCCCGCAGGCGGGAATGCGTACCGCCTCGAAGCTGGCCAGTTCAAGATGGGCATCGCCATCGGAGGCGGGCAAGGCGCGCAACGCCGCCAGGTCGGGGTTCTCGGCTTCCAGCTGCGATTGCAGCGAGGCCCGTGCCCGGCGCGTGCCGCAAGCCAGGCAGATCACGCTGCCAACGTGGCCGTGCAGTTCAATCACGCCGGTACTGCCGGCGCGCTGGTGCAGGCCGTCCACATTCTGCGTCACCAGCTGGCGCAGGTAGCCGGCGGTTTGCAATTGCGCCAGCGCGAAGTGCGCGGCGTTCGGCTGCGCATTGGCAAGCACCGGCCAGCCCAGCATGCTGCGCGCCCAATAGCGCTGGCGCACCGCGTGCGAGCGGAAGAAGTCCTGCGCCTGCACGGGCGGCGTGCGCTGCCAGTTGCCCTGCGCGTCGCGGTAGCCTGGAATGCCGGAATCGGTGCTGATGCCGGCCCCGGTCAGTACGAGCAGGCGGGGATGGCCCCGCACGAACGCATGGAGATCGGCCAGGACAGGCTGGTCGGTAAGGGGCACGGGCACGGGGGAGGCTCCTTGTGCGTTGCGTGTGGCGTATTCGCCAGGCGAACCGGCGCCGGCGGCTCAGAAAACGGGGCCACCCGCGCTGGCGTCCGCCGTCTGGCCAGCGAGCGCCTGCCACGCCTTGAGTTCGGCGCGATAGCGCTCCATCGCCTCGGCGTGCAGGTCGAAAATGCAGGGCTCGCAGCCATTGCCGCAGCAATCGTTGATATCCGGCGTGGGCGGGGCAACAGGCCTGGGCGGCAATGCCGCCGCTGCCGGCTCCGGCGCGTTCGCTGGTTCTGGGTTGCGTCCTGCCTTGGACGCCGGGTTTTCTTCCGACACCATCTGCTCCGATTGATTTGCCCGGTCAGTATACGGTACGGCCCGGAGCGGCAAGCCCGGCGGCAAAGGCGGCGCACTGGTCAGCCGCCCGTCCCGGCCGCAGGCTTGCGGGCTTCCAGCACCGCGCGCAGCCGGGTGACCGCCTCGGTGGATTCGGCCTCGATGCGCTTGCGCAGCAGCAGGCGGTTGGTCAGCGCAAAAAGAAGGTTCGGCGCCGCGTAGCTGAAGTCGCGCCGGAAGCGCGTGCCCTGCGGCGTCGGGGCGAGCGTGTAGCGCACCGTTCCCGCCTCGCGCCCGTCGATGGTGCCCTGGATCATCCAGACGGAGGGGCGGCTGCGCTCGACCACGGTCCACACCACCTTGCCGCGCCGCCCGGCCACCAGGAAGGTCTCGGTAACCTGCTCGCCAGGCAGCAGCGGATGATCCGCCGCGCCGGTCACCGCCAGGGAAGACGGATGCCAGTCGGGCCAGTTGGCGGGCGTGGAGACGTAATCGAAGACCACCGCGTCGGGTTGCGCGATCGTCACCTGGTTCACGATATGCGTAACGTCGCGCCAGGCGCGGGGCACAGGCAGCAGCAGGATGGCGGCCGCGCCCACCAGGATGAGCAGCGCAGCAAAAAGGGTTCGGTGCGGTCTCATGGCGAGCAACGCGAAAGGATGGCGCGCAGGACAACTGCGGCAATGCCAGCGGCCCTTCCGGCGCGTGTGGCCGCGATGCTTCCAGTTTAGTCAGCTTTGCCGGCCGCGTCGGGCCGGCATCGGATGAAGCGCGGCAACCGCGCGAGGGCGGTTGCCGCGGCTTGCAGGCGCGCTTAGCGGCTCGCGGCCAGCGGGCCGGGGCCTGCCTGTGCCATCTCGGGCGTGGCCTCGGGCAAGGGCCCCCAACCGCCACCCAGCCTGCGCACCAGCGCCACCGTCGCGGAAGCGCGCAGGCCGGCCACCTGGTTGGCCTCGCGCTGCGACTGCAGCACTGTGCGGTCGGCGTCGATCACCGTCAGGTAATCCACCGCACCGGCCTCATACCGGCTGCGCGAGATCCTGGCCGCGCGCCGGGCGCCTCCCAGCGCGCCGTCCAGCGCACCGGCCTGCTGGCTCAGCCAGCGCACATCGGCCAGGCTGTCTTCCACCTCGCGCAGCGCCGTCAGCACGCTCTGGCGATAGCCCGCCACCGCTTCCTCGTGCTGCGCGCGCGCCGCCGCCAGGTTGGCCTTGTTGCGGCCGCCGTCCAGGATCGGCTGCGCAATCGTGCTGCCGATCAGCGGCCCCAGCATCCAGGCACGCGATGACCACTTGAACAGGTTCGACAAGTCGTTCGATTCGAATCCGAACAAGCCGGTCAGCGTGATGCGCGGGAAGAACGCCGACTTGGCCACACCGATGCGCGCGTTGGCCGCCGCCATCAGGCGCTCGGCCTGCGCGATGTCGGGACGGCGCTCCAGCAGGTCCGAAGTCAGTCCTGCCGGCACCGTGATCAGCGCGGCGTCGAGCGGGCGCGCAGCCAGCGTAAAGGCGCCCGGCGGCGCGCCGGTCAGCACCGCCAGCGCGTGCTCCTGGTTGGCGCGGCGGCGCTCGATGCCGGCCAGGTCCGCCCGTGCCGTGCCCAGCTCGGCTTCGGCGCGGGCGGGATCGAGATCGGTGGTCTCGCCTTCGTCGAAACGGCGCTTGAGCAGCTTGAGCGCATCCTCGCGCAGCGTGATGGTGGCGTTGAGCAGGTCGCGCTCGCTGTCCAGCGTGCGCAGCGCGAAGTAGGCCTGCGCCACGTCGGCTTGCAGCGCGAGCTGCACCGAGCGGTACAGGTCTTCAGCGGCTTCGCCCTCCGCCCGCGCCGCCTTGACGTTGTCGGCCACGCGGCCGAACAGGTCGACCTCGTAGCCGGCGATGGCGCGCGCCCGCAATACCGTCTGCGGCGATACGCGCGTGCCGTCGGGCAGTCCTTGCGAGGCTGCCGAAAGCTGCGTGCGGGTCGGGTCCAGGCCCACGCTGAGCTGCGGGTACTGGTCTGCCTCGGCCACGCCGGTGAAGGCGCGCGCCTGCTTGACGCGGGCCGCGGCAATGGCGAGATCCTGGTTGGACTCGGTCGCCGCGGCAATCAGGCGGTCGAGATCGGCATCGCCGAAGATCTTCCACCATTCGCCGCGCTGCGCGCCTTCGGACGGGGTTGCCACCTTCCACCGGGCGCCTTCCGCCTGCGCGGCCTCGGCTTCCTTGTAGGCGGGCGTGGCGGCGGTGGCGCTCTCCGGCACCTTGTAGGTCGGTGCCAGCGAGCAGCCCGCCAGGACCAAGGCCACGGCCAGCGTGGCCAGGCGCGGCAGTGCCGCGGGCAGTAGCGATGTCATCCTGGATGTCATGGTTGCGTTCATTTCTGTCATCCTTATTCAGCGGAGGCGATAACCTTGTGGCTCGCCGACGGCGCATCCGACACCTTGCGGCGCTCACCGCGAGTCGCCAGCATGCGCAGCGCCACGTAGAACACCGGTGTCAGGAACAGCCCGAAGAACGTCACCCCCAGCATCCCCGCGAACACCGCCACGCCCATCGCGTGACGCATCTCCGCGCCGGCGCCGGTGGACACCACCAGCGGCACCACACCCATGATGAACGCGAACGACGTCATCAGGATCGGGCGCAGGCGCAGGCGGCTGGCTTCGATCGCCGCGGCCACGATGGAGCGGCCTTCATGCTCCAGCTCCCGCGCAAACTCCACGATCAGGATCGCGTTCTTCGCCGACAGCCCCACCAGCACGATGAAACCGATCTGCGTGAAGATGTTGTTGTCGCCACGGGTCAGCCACACGCCCGTCATGGCGGCCAGCAGGCTGAGCGGCACGATCAGGATCACGGCCAGCGGCAGCGTCAGGCTTTCGTACTGCGCGGCCAGCACCAGGAACACCAGCAGCACGCACAGCGGGAAGATCCACACACCCGCATTGCCGGCCAGGATGTCCTGGTAGGTCAGGTCGGTCCACTCGAACTTGATGCCCTTGGGCAGCGTCTCGGCGGCGATGCGCTCGGCCGCGGCTTGCGCCTGGCCCGAGGAGAAGCCCGGCGCCGGGCCGCCGTTCATGTCGGCGGCGGTGAAGCCGTTGTAGCGCACCACGCTGTCGGGGCCGAACCCCTGCTTGACGGTGAGCAGCGACGACAGCGGCACCATCTCGCCGGCGGTGTTGCGCGTCTTCAGTTGCAGGATGTCCTCCGCGTGCGCGCGGAACTGCGCATCCGCCTGCACCTTGACCTGGTAGGTCCGGCCGAACTTGTTGAAGTCGTTGACATAGGCCGAGCCGAGGTAAGTCTGCAGCGTATCGAACACGTCCGTCACCGGCACGCCCAGCTGCTTGGCCTTGACGCGATCCAGCTTCACGTCGAGTTGCGGCACGTTGACCTGGTAGTTGGTGAAGATACCTGCCAGCTCCGGCGTGGCGCGCGCCTTGTTGGTGAACGCGTTGGTGGCGTCGAACAGCGCGTCGTAACCCAGCGCGGCACGGTCCTCGATCATCAGCTTGAAGCCACCGATGGTGCCCAGGCCCTGGACCGGCGGCGGCGGAAACACCGCGATGAAGGCGTCCTGGATCGAAGCGTACTTGCCGTTGAGCTGCTGCGCGATGGCATTGCCCGACAGCTCCCTGGTCTTGCGTTCTTCAAACGGCTTGAGCGAGACGAACACGATGCCGGCGCTCGGGCTATTGGTGAAGCCGTTGATCGACAGGCCCGGGAAGGCAATCGCCGATTCCACGCCGGGCTGCTTGAGCGCGATGTCGGACATCTGGCGAATCACGTCCTCGGTGCGATCCAGCGTGGCGCCGTCAGGCAGCTTGGCGAAGCTCACCAGGTACTGCTTGTCCTGCGCCGGCACGAAGCCCTTGGGCACCAGCTGGAACACGCCCCAGGTCAGCGCCAGCATCACGGCGTACACGCCGAACACCGCGGTCTTGCGCGAGATCACGCCCTTCACGCCCTTGCCGTAGCGGTCGGCACTGGCGCCGAAGAAGCGGTTGAAGCGGGCAAAAAAGCCGCCCAGCACCCGATCCATGGCGCGCGACAGCCAGTCCTTCGGCGCATCGTGGCCACGCAGCAGCAGCGCGGACAATGCCGGCGACAGCGTCAGCGAATTGAAGGCCGAGATGATGGTCGAGATGGCGATGGTCAGCGCGAACTGCTTGTAGAACTGGCCGGTCAGGCCCGTCATGAAGGCCAGCGGCACGAACACGGCGATCAGCGTCAGCGCGATGGCGATGATCGGGCCGCTGACTTCGCGCATGGCCTTGTACGTCGCCTCCTTCGGAGACAGCCCCTCGGCAATATTCCGCTCGACGTTCTCCACCACCACGATCGCATCATCCACCACGATACCGATCGCCAGCACCAGCCCGAAAAGTGACAACGCGTTGATGGAGAAGCCAAACGCGTGCATCAGCCCGAACGTACCCACGATGGACACCGGCACCGCCAGCAGCGGAATCACCGAAGCGCGCCAAGTCTGCAGGAACAGGATCACCACCAGCACCACCAGCGCGATGGCTTCGAACAGCGTGTGGGTGACGGCCTCGATACTATGGCGCACGAACTGGGTCGGGTCATAGACGATGCTGTAGTCCACGCCATCGGGGAAGTTCTGCTTGAGTTCCTCCATGGTCTTGCGGACCTCATCCGAGATCTGGATGGCGTTGGAACCCGGCGCCTGGAAGATGGGAATGGCCACCGCGGACTTGTTGTCCAGCAGCGAGCGCAGCGCGTATTCCGATGCGCCCAGCTCGATACGGGCGACGTCCTTCAGGTACGTCACGCCGCCATCGGGCGAAGTCGCCACGATGATGTCGCCGAAGGCCTCGACCGTTTCCAGCCGGCCCTGCGCGTTCACGGAAAGCTGCAGGTCGGCGCCCGGCAGCGACGGCGAGGCGCCGATCACGCCGGCGGCCACCTGCACGTTCTGCTCGCGGATGGCCTTGACCACGTCGGCCGCGGCCAGCTTGCGCTCGGCCATCTTCTCCGGGTTCAGCCACACGCGCATGGAGTAGTCGCCCGAGCCGAACAACTGCACCTGGCCCACGCCCTGGATCCGCGCCAGGCGGTCCTTGACGTTGATCACCGCGTAGTTGCGCAGGTAGGTCATGTCGTAGCGGTCGTTCGGCGAGACCAGGTGGACCACCATGGTCAGGTCGGGCGAGCTCTTGACGGTGGTGATGCCGAGGCGGCGCACGTCCTCCGGCAAGCGCGGTTCGGCCTGCGCCACCCGGTTCTGCACGAGTTGCTGCGCCTTGTCCGGATCGGTGCCAAGCTTGAAGGTGACGGTCAGCGTCAGCAGGCCATCGCTATTGGATTGCGACGACATGTAGAGCATGTCTTCGACGCCGTTGATCTGCTCCTCCAGCGGAGACGCCACGGTAGCGGCGATCACCTTGGGGTTGGCGCCGGGATACTGCGCGCGCACCACCACGGACGGCGGCACCACCTCGGGATACTCCGAGATCGGCAGTTTGAACATCGAGATGGCGCCGATCAGGAAGATCAGCACCGATAGCACGCCGGCAAAGATAGGCCGGTCGATAAAGAATTTCGAGAGATTCATCTCAGTCTCGGCAGTCTTGGCGAAAAGGCTCCCCCTGGCGGCCTGGCATGCAGGCGCCATGTGGAGCGGGGAAGCTAAATATGGTTTGGCCTCGGGGGAGAGGTAGTTTCAATGCCGGCACATTGTGGATGCGCCCGCCCTCTCCCCCGGTCGCTCTCCCGCCATGCGGGAGAGCGAGCAAACCCTTGGCAGATTCAGCTCATGCGGCTCTTGCAGGATCGGCTCAGGTCACCGGTTTTCCATCGGCTGCCTTGTCCGTGGTTTTCTCCGTGGCCGCCTGCTTGCGGTCAGCCGATTCGGCACGTTGCTCCAGCTCGCGCTTGAACGCCATATCGACCGGCTTGGGCGCGACCGTGACGCCGGGACGCACGCGCTGCAGCCCGTTGACCACGATCTTCTCGTCGGCCTTCAAACCCTGGCGAATCACGCGCAGCCCTTCGTACGACGGTCCGAGCGTGACTTCGCGGTAGGCCAGCTTGTTCGCGCTATCCAGTACCAGCACGAACTTCTTGCCCTGGTCGGTGCCGATGGCGCGGTCGTTGATCAGCACCACCGGGTGCGGCGAGCCGCCACCGAGCTTGATGCGCGCATACAGGCCCGGCAGCAGGCGGCCATCCGGGTTGTCGAACACGGCGCGCACGCGGATGGTGCCGCTCTTGGTGTCGAGCCGGTTGTCCACCGACTGGATGCGGCCCTCGCGCGGATAATCCTCCTCGTTGGCCAGGCCCAGGAACACCGGCAACCTGGACTGCCCGCCTTGCGCGCCGGACGCGCCACCGGCTGTATCCGCCTTATCCGCCTTATCCGCCTTATCCGCTGTATTCGCCGTATTTGCCGTATAGCGCAGGTAAGTCTGCTCATCGAGTTCAAAGCTGGCGTACACCGGCGACACCGACACCACCGTGGTCAGCACCGGCGTGCCGGCACCGGCCGCCACCAGGTTGCCCACGGTGATCTCGGCACGCGATACGCGCCCGCTGACCGGGGCGGTGATCCGCGTATAGGCCAGGTTCAGCCGCGCCACTTCCAGCGAGGCCTGCGCGGCGCGCACATTGGCTACCGCTTCGCGGGCGCCGTTGTCGCGCTCGTCGAACTCGCGGCGCGATACCGCGTTGTCCTGCACCAGCCGCTGCGCGCGGGCCTGCTCGGTCTGCGCGTGGCTGGAACGCACTTGCGCGGCGGCCAGCGCGGCCTCGGCGCGCGCCACCTCGGCGGCGTAAGGGCGCGGGTCGATGGTGAAGAGCGGATCGCCCTTCTTCACCAGCGCGCCTTCGCGGAAGTGCACGGCGTCGATGGTGCCGCCGACCCTGGCGCGAATCTCCACACGGTCCACGGCTTCGAGACGGCCGGAGAACTCATCCCATTCGGTGATGGTCTTGCCCAGCGCGCTTGCCACGTCCACCGTGGCGGGCGCTGCCGGCGCGGGCACGGCCTGCGCCTCGCCGGCGTGCCAGGGCTTGAAGATCGAGGTGGCCAGGCCGGCGCCGAGCACAGCGACGATGGCCAGGGCAATCATGGTGCGCCGATATTGCTGATTCATTTTCTTGACTCCGTATTCCGTCTGCGGTTTTCTTCAACTGGAAAGCAAAAATGGGACGAACGCCCCCGCCGGCGCGCGCAAAGGATCGCGCCCGGTACGCCTGCTATGCGCAGGCCGGCTTGGCTTTGTAATTCGGGATCAGCCGGGCGGGCTGGCTCCTGTCTGGCGTTCGGCCTTGGGCGAGGCGTCGTCGTCGCCGGCAAGATAGCCTTGCAGGTAGCGCGCGCCTTCGTTTATCCACACCTGACATCGGTCGTGGGATTCTTCCACGCCGGCGCCACAGGCACCGGCCATGATTCGGGCTTCGGACGGCACGCCGGCCGTCAGCAGGCGGCCGGCGAAGGCTTCGCCTTCGGCGCGCAGCGCATCCTCCTCGGCCACCTGGATCAGCGTGGGCGGCAGGCCGGCCAGCCGCGAGGCAAGGGCCGGGGCCGCGTAGGGGTGCACGCTGGCGGCCGGGGTAGGCAGGTAATCGCGGTAGTACCCGGCCAGCCGCTGCAGCATTTCCAGCGGCACGCTGCGCCCGCCCTGCCCCACCGCGCACGATGCATGCTGCAGGCAGGGATCGGTAACCGGGCGGATCAGCCACTGCGCGCGCGGCTCCGGCAAGCCGCGGTCGCGCAGCATCTGCGACAGCGCGATCGCCAGGTTGCCACCCGCCTCCTCACCCACCACGGCAAAGCGCAGCTTGTCCACCTTGAGGCGGCGCGCATGGCGCAGCACCCACTCTGCGGTATGGAACGCATCTTCCGGCGCCGCCGGGAACGGGAAATCGGGGGCCAGCGAGTATGCCGGCGTCACCACCACCGCGGGTACCGTGCCGGCCAGCGAGCCTGCCAGGCGCTGGGACTTCTCCAGGCTGGCGTCGACAAAGCCACCGGCGTGCAGGTAGATCAGCCAGGGCAGCAGCGGCGCCGTCTTGCCCGCCGGATAGCCCGGCGGGTAGCTCAGGCGCACCGCGATCGTGCGGCCGCTGCTTTCCACCGTATGCTCGGTCGTGTGCCCCTCGGCCAGTTCGGCTGCGGAGGCTGCTGCTGCGGATTTCGGTTGCGTGGGCGACATGGCGGTGAGTTGTTGCGCGCTAACGGGTGCACTAGCGGGTGCACTAACGGGTACGTTAACGGCGCCTCCATTGCATATTGCGATGCAGCGAATTATGGTGGTTGATAAAGGTGGGATAAAGCGAGGCTTCACCAATGCACTGTTTCCCAGATGGAATAATCGCGGTTTCCGCGATCGGGAAACCCTTCGCTGTGCAAGGTCATCCGTTTTGTGATCCACTCCCGCACTTCCGCAGCCGCGCCACACGCGCAACCCGTCATGCGCCTGGCCGGGGCGCACCCCATTCGGGTGCCTGCCCGGCCGGCCGGACCTGCCTGTTTCCTTATCCGGGGGAGTGAACATGGATCGTCTCGTATCAATGCAGGCATTTACCCGCGTGGTGGATGTAGGCAGCTTTGCGCGGGCGGCCGAGTCGCTGGACCTGCCCAAGGCCACGCTCACGCGCCTGATCCAGAACCTGGAAACGCACCTGGGCGTCAAGCTGCTGCACCGGACCACCCGGCGCATCAGCGTCACCACCGACGGCGCCGCCTATTACGAACGCTGCGTGCGGATCCTGGCGGACGTGGAAGAGGCCGAGCAATCGCTCACCCACCAGAACAACACGCCACGCGGCACGCTGTGCGTTGACACCACCGCCGGGCTGGCGCAGCTGGTGCTGATCCCCAGGCTGCATGAGTTCTTCGCCGCGTATCCCGAGCTGAAGATGGAGCTGACCATCAACGGCAAGCCCATCGACCTGCTCAAGGAGGGCGTGGACGTGGTGCTGCGCGTGGGCGATCCGGTGGACGACACCATGGTGGCGCGCCGCATCGGGCAACTCCGGCTCGGCTTCTATGCCTCGCCGCTTTATCTCAAGAGCAACGGCACGCCCACCCAGCCCAGCGACCTGGTGCAGCACAAGGCCGTGAATTACCTGTCCAATCGCACCGGCCGCGAGATGCCGTGGCCGATGGGAGCGGGCGAGCAACGCACGGAAATGCTGCTGCCCTCGGCCATTTCCACCAACGACGCCGACGTCTACCTGGCCTGCGCGCTGGAAGGCCACGGGATTGCGCGCATCTCGCGCGTGATGGCGCTGCCGTATGTGGAAAGCGGCCGGCTGGTGGAGGTGCTCGCCGACTGGCCCACCGACTCGCTGCCGATCGCCGCCATGTATCCGCAAAACCGCCACCTGTCGGCCAAGGTGCGCGTCTTCGTCAACTGGGCAGCCGAACTGTTCGCGCGCCATCCGCATTTCGGGGAAACACAGGCGGGGCCGGCCCGGCAACCCCAGCCGCCCAAACTGGCGGCCTGAACGCGCCACGGGCTAGGTCGCGCTGGCCTTGGCGGATACGTTGGACGCATCCGCCACGGCCAGCGCTTCCACCTCGAACAACATCCCGTCGAGCGCCAGCCGCGGCACCGGGATCAGCGTGCAGGCCGGCTTGGGCGCATCGCCCCAGGCCCGCGCCAGCACCTCCGCCAGCACGCGCAGGCGCGCCTCATCGTGATCCACCACCAGTACGGTCAGCCTGGCAACCTGATGCAAGTGCGAACCGGCGGCGGCCAGCGCCACGCGCAGATTGTCCAGCGCCTGCCGCACCTGCGCCTCGAAACTGTCCGGCAAGCTGCCGTCCGCCCGCTCGCCGCCCTGCCCGGCCACGCAGATCAGGCTTGCGCCGGGCGCCACCAGCGCCACATGGGAGTAACCGTTCGCGCTCGGATCGTAGAGACCGAGGGGATTGAGCATGGTGAGCTGGCGCCTGGCGGGATGCGTGAGTGAGGCTGACATGGATGCAGTTTCCTTTTTCGGTGGCAATGCGCTGCTTGGCCGGATGCGGGACAGGCTCGACAAGGCTGCCCGTCTGCCCTAATATCCAAGAACGTTTTTGGATATTAGGCGCGCCGCATGAATTACACAACAGAAAGCTTGGATAACCCTACTGGTTCTCCGGGTGATCGCATCCTGTTCCTGCTGAAGACCAAGGGCGCGGCCTCGACCACGCAGATCGCGCAGGCGCTCGGAGGTACCGCGGAAGCCGCGCGCCAGCAGGTGCAGAAGCTGCTCGCCGCCGGACTGATCGAAGGCCGCCAGCAAAGCGCCGGCGGTGCCGGACGGCCGCGCCAGGACTGGACCCTGACCGCCAGCGGCCACGGGCGCTTTCCCGATACCCATGCGCAGCTCACCATCCAGTTGATCGGCTCGGTGCGGGAGTTGTTCGGGGAGGATGGGCTGGACAAGCTGATCGGCCAGCGCGAAGCGGAAACCCGCCAGCAATACCTTGCCGCCGTCGCCGGCCAGGAGCAGCTCGCGCAGCGGCTGGCGACCCTTGCCGCGCTACGCCAGGCCGAAGGCTATATGGCGCGCCTGGAGCAGGACGGGGCGGACTGGCTGCTGATCGAAGACCATTGCCCGATCTGCGCCGCGGCGCGGACCTGCCAGGGATTCTGCCGGGCCGAGCTGCGGATCTTCCAGGAAGTCGCCGGCAGCGAGGCGACGGTCACGCGCGAGGAACACCTGCTCAGCAATGCGCGCCGCTGCGTGTACCGGGTCAGGGCCGCGGCATAGGTTGCCGGGGGACAAACAGCAAGCAAGCGGAAAGCAAACAGAAACCGGAGACCCAGCCCATGACCTGCCGCCACGCAAACACGCCGACGGGATTGCTGCTGCAAGCCGCATTCTGCGCCTCCCTGCTGCTCTGCGCGCTGGTGGCGCGGGCACAGCCGGCGCCGGCACAGGTCGTCGATATCCCGACCCGTCCCGGCGTGACGCAGCGCTTCCTCTACCTCGCGCCCGCGCAGCCCAAGGCCGCCGTGATCCTCTACGCGGGCGGCCACGGCGGCCTGCAGATTTATCCCAACGGCAGCCTAGGCTGGGGTGCCGGCAACTTCCTGGTACGCGCACGCCAGCTCTTCGTCGACAACGGACTGGCGGTTGCGGTCATCGACGCACCCGGCGACCATCTGACCTCCCCCTTCCTGAACGGCTTCCGCCAGTCCGCCGAGCATGCCGAGGACGCCAGGGCCGTGATCGCCTGGATGCGCGGCCATACCAGCCTGCCCGTCTGGCTGGCCGGCACCAGCCGCGGTACGCAGTCGGTGGCCGCCATCGCCATCCGGCTCGCGGACGGCGGCGGCCCCGACGGCATCGTGCTGACCTCCACCATCCTGCGCGAGGAACGCGGCCGCCCGGTGCCGGCGATGGACCTCGGCAAGATCAAGGTGCCCGTGCTGGTCGTGCACCACGAGCAGGACGGCTGCAAGCTCTGCCCGTTCAGCGAAGTACAGGGACTGATGGACAAGCTCGCCAAGACGCCCAAGGCCGGCCTGATCCAGTTCGATGGCGGCAACAACGTGGGCGACCCTTGCGAAGCCATGGCGTATCACGGCTTCAACGGCATCGAGCCGCAGGTAGTGCAGGCGGTGGCGAGGTGGATCGGGGAGCGGTAGGCGCGAGGCTGGGGCTGCACCCGCCAGGATAAGCAAGTGACATCGCCGGCCGAGCATGCGCCGGCGCGTTACGCGCTACGCGTTACCCGTTAATTTCCCGGGGGTGCGCGCAGTGCCGCGCCCGCCCCGGCGTGCTGTCACTCGGCCTGGATGCCAGCCGCCTGCACGATGCGGCGGTACTTATCCGTTTCCGCGGAGATGAACTCGGCAAATGATGCGGGGCTGCCGCCGACGATCCGGTAGCCGGCCTCGGTCAGGCGCGCCTGCACATCGGGCTGGCGCAGCACCTGGCCGATTTCGCGGTTCAGCAGATCGACCACTTCCGGCGGCGTCTTTGCGGGCGCCAACAGGCCCGACCAGACGCCCATGTCGACCGATTCCAGCCCGCGCGTTTCGCTGACCGTGGGCACCTGCGGCATCGCAGTGGCGCGGCGCTTTTCGCTGAGCGCGATGGCGCGCATGCCGCCGGACTTCACATGGGCCTGGGCGCCGGACAGGGTCACCACCGCCAGGTCCAGTTGCTTGCCCAGCAGGTCGTTGATGATGGGAGCCGCGCCCTTGTAGGGCACGTGGAACAGTTTCACCTTGGCGTCGAGATTGATCAGTTCGCCCATCAGGTGCTGGGGCGTGCCGACGCCGGCAGTGCCGTAGTTCAGCTTGCCGGGGTTGGCCCGGGCCAGCGCCAGCACCTCGTCCATGGTGCGCGCGGACAGACTGTTGCTGCCGACCAGGACCAGGGGCTGGGTGCCGACCAGCGCCACCGGCGCAAGGTCGCGCTGGCCGTCGTAGCGGATCTTCGGATTGGTCAGGCGCGCGATCGACACTTCGCTGCCGGAGCCCAGCAGCAGCGTATAGCCATCGGGCGCGGCAGCCACCACCTTGGCGGCGCCAATGGTGCCGCTGGCGCCGCCGACGTTCTCCACCACCACCGGCTGCTTCAACCGCGTCGACAGCTTCGCGGCAACGGTGCGGGCGACGAAATCGGCGGCGCCACCGGCCGCGTAAGGCACCACGATCACCACCGGCTTGGCGGGGAAATCGGCAGCGAGCGCGGGCGCGCACAAGGTCGCGAAAACGGCACACGCGGCCAGCCATTGCTTCACAAACATGGGGATATCTCCTGAAAAAACGCCGCGTACGGCAAAGGGCACGACTACGGCAAAGGGCACGACAACAGATTCAATGAAGGGCGCCGTAACCGATAGCGGCGTGCGGTCCCGGGGGCGGCGCGGCGGCCATCCGCTCGATCGGCAGGGTGGGAAAGCCGGTCGATGGGCTGGTGGCCGCGTTGTCGGGAATGCGCGCAACCGCGCGCGCACTCCCGATGCGTACCCCGTCCAGGGCCCGCGCCACTTCCCACGATGCGTTGATGCGTTGATGCGTTGATGCTGTCGGCGCCGAAGGGCCGGAAGCCCGTTACAGCGCGCTCATCGCTCGCACCCTCAGGCAGCGCCGCGGCCAAAGCCGCCGCCGCCCGGGGTGTGGATTTCGAACACATCCCCCGGCTGCATCTCCGCCTGGCCAATATGGTCCAGCGGCTCGACGCGGCCATCGGCCCGCACCA
Organism: Cupriavidus sp. SK-3; assembly: GCF_000611145.1. Taxonomy (NCBI): domain Bacteria; kingdom Pseudomonadati; phylum Pseudomonadota; class Betaproteobacteria; order Burkholderiales; family Burkholderiaceae; genus Cupriavidus; species Cupriavidus sp. SK-3. The sequence goes on from NZ_JFJV02000029.1 coordinate 41,101, forward strand.
CCCGGTTGATACCCGGCGCGCCGGCCTGCCCCCCGGCCATGCCGAAGGCACCATGGTGGCGGCCGTTGGACAGGATGCTGGCGGTCATCGGCTCCAGGAAACGCACCCGGCGCACGCCGCCGTTGCCGCCCTTCCAGCGGCCGGCGCCGCCCGAACCCTCGCGGATGCGGTAGCCCTCCAGCCGGACCGGGAAGCGGAACTCCAGCACTTCCGGGTCGGTCAGGCGCGAGTTGGTCATATGGGTCTGCACCACGCTGCTGCCGTGGAAGCCGCCCGCCAGCTGGCCGGTCTCGTCATGGAACCCGCCCGCGCCGCTGCCGCCCGAGATGGTCTCGTAGTACTGGTAGCGCGCGTTGCCGAACGTGAAATTGTTCATCGTGCACTGCCCCGCCGCCATCAGCCCCAGCGCGCCGTACAGCGCATTGGTGATACAGGAGGAGGTCTCCACATTGCCCGCCACCACCGAAGCCGGCGGATTGGGATTGAGCATCGAGCCCGGCGGAATGACCACCTGCAGGGGTTTCAGGCAGCCGGCGTTGAGCGGGATATCGTCCTGCACCAGCGTACGGAAGACATAAAGCACGGCCGCCATGCACACCGCGCGCGGCGCATTGAAGTTATTGGCCTGCTGGGCACTGGTGCCGGTGAAGTCGATCACGGCGCTGCGCGCGGCGGCATCCACCCGCACCGACACGCGGATCTGCGCGCCGTTGTCCAGCGGCAGCGTAAACTCGCCGTCGCGCAGCCGCGTGATGACCCGCCGCACCGATTCCTCGGCGTTGTCCTGCACATGGCGCATATAGGCCTGCACCACGTCGAGCCCGAACTCGTCCACCATGCGGCGCAGTTCCTGCGCACCCTTCTCGTTGGCTGCCACCTGCGCGCGCAGGTCGGCCATGTTCTGCTGCGGATTGCGCGACGGATATTCGCCGCTGCGCAGCAGGGCCAGCATCTCGCTCTCGCGCAGCCGGCCTGCCTCGACCAGCTTGAAGTTCTGGATCTGCACGCCCTCCTCTTCGATGCGCGTCGAGAACGGCGGCATCGATCCCGGCGTGGTGCCGCCGATATCGGCGTGGTGCCCGCGCGATCCCACATAGAAGGTGGGCTCGGCGCCTTCGCCCACGTACACCGGCGTGATGACGGTGATGTCGGGCAGGTGCGTGCCACCGTGGTAGGGGTCGTTCAGCACGTAGACATCGCCCGGGCGCATGCGCCCGGCGTTGCCGTCGATCACCGCCTTGATGCTCTCGCCCATCGAACCCAGGTGCACCGGCATATGCGGCGCATTCGCAATCAGGTTGCCGGCGGCGTCGAACAGGGCGCAGCTGAAATCCAGCCGCTCCTTGATGTTGACCGAATAGGCGGTGTTCTGCAGTTGCAGCCCCATCTGCTCGGCGATGTTCATGAAGAGGTTGTTGAACACCTCCAGCAGCACCGGGTCCACCGTGGTGCCGGCGGCGGTCAGCGCCGGCCGCGCCATCGTGCGTTCGAGCATCAGGTGGTCCAGCGCCGTCAGGCTGGCCTGCCAGCCGGGCTCGACCACGGTGGTGGCGTTCTTCTCGGCGATGATGGCCGGGCCGGCCAGCACATCGCCCGGCCGCATGTCCTCGCGCACCACCAGCGCGGCGTCCTGCCACGCCGGCGCGCCGTCGGTGCCCGCGGTGAACATCGGCACGGTGCCGCGCCGCGGCACCTCGCGCACCGGATGCAGCGGGTGCGCGCGTTCGGCCGGCGCATCGCCCGGCACCACGGCCTCGACCGACACCGCCTCGACCACGAGGCCCTTGCCCTGCATCAGGAAGGCGAAGCGCTGGCGGTAAGCCGATTCGAAACCCCGCACGATTTCGTCCAGATCGCCGTGCGGCACTACCAGGGCTGCGTCGCTGCCTTCGTAGCGCACGTGCACGCGCCGGTGCACCGCTACCGGCGCATCCCCCGCCGCCTGACGCCGCAACTCGGTCTGCGCGGCCTCGGCCAGTTGCCCCAGGGCCGCGTCGATCGCGGGCAACGCCGCCGCGTCGAGGCGGGTTTCCACCGCCTGCTCGCGGATCACGTTCTGGTCGGCCAGGCCCATGCCATAGGCCGACAGCACGCCCGCCAGCGGGTGCACGAACACGCGCGTCATGCCCAGCGCATCGGCCACCAGGCAGGCATGCTGGCCGCCCGCGCCGCCGAAGCACTGCAGCGTGTAGCGCGTCACGTCATAGCCGCGCGCCACCGAGATCTTCTTGATGGCGTTCGCCATCTGCTGCACCGCGATCTGGATAAAGCCGTGCGCCACCTCCTCGGCCTCGCGGCCGCTCTCGCGCGCCAGCGTGCCGAAACGCTCGCGCACCACCTCCGCGTCGAGTGGCTGGTCGGCGCCGTGGCCAAACACGTGCGGGAACCAGGCCGGCTGGATCTTGCCCAGCATCACGTTGGCATCGGTGACCGCCAGCGGCCCGCCGCGCCGATAGCTGGCCGGGCCGGGGTTGGCCCCCGCGCTTTCCGGCCCCACGCGGAAGCGCGCGCCGTCGAAGGTCAGGAGCGAACCGCCGCCGGCCGCCACGGTGTGGATGCTCATCATCGGCGCGCGCATGCGCACGCCCGCCACCTGCGTCTCGAACTCGCGCTCGAATTCTCCCGCGTAGTGGCTGACATCGGTCGAGGTACCGCCCATGTCGAAGCCGATCACGCGCGCCTGGTCCGCCAGCCCCGCGGTACGCGCCATGCCGACGATACCGCCAGCCGGACCGGACAGGATGGCGTCCTTGCCCTGGAACGCCTGCGCATCGGTCAGGCCGCCGGAGGACTGCATGAACAGCAGCCGCACGCCTGGCATCTCGCCGGCCACCTGATCCACGTAGCGGCGCAGGATCGGCGACAGGTAGGCATCGACCACGGTGGTATCGCCACGGCTGACGAACTTCATCATCGGGCTGGTCTCGTGCGAGGTGCTGACCTGGGTGAAGCCGACCTCGCGTGCCAGGCGCGCCGCGGCCTGCTCGTGGGCGGCATAGCGGTAGCCGTGCATGAAGACGATGGCCGCGCTGCGCAGCCCGGCATCGTAGGCGGCCCAGAGCCGCTCGCGCAGGTGGTCCTGGTCCAGCGGCTCGACGACATCGCCGTGCGCGCCGATGCGCTCCTGGGCCTCGATCACGCGGCTGTACAGCAGTTCCGGCAGCACGATATGGCGATCGAACAGCCGCGGCCGGTTCTGGTAGGCGATGCGCAGCCCGTCGCGGAAGCCGCGCGTGGTGATCAGCAGCGTCGGTTCGCCCTTGCGTTCCAGCAAGGCATTGGTGGCCACCGTGGTGCCCATCTTCACGCATTCGACCAGGTCCGCCGTCACCGGCTCGCCCGACGCCAGGCCCAGCAGGTGGCGGATGCCGGCCACCGCCGCGTCGCGGTACTGCTCCGGGTTTTCCGACAGCAGCTTGTGTGTGACGAGGGTACCGTCGGGACGGCGCCCCACCACATCGGTGAAGGTGCCTCCACGGTCGATCCAGAACTGCCAGCGGGGAAGGATTGCGTTTGCCATGATGTGTGCCAGTACGAGTGGAAATGCCCGTGCAGTATATCCACGATTTGTCGATAAATTGGCAACGTTTTGCACCATTTGAACCGGGGGATTTCCCTAGGTAGCGGATGCGGACCGGGCAGGCGGCGATTTCCGACGCGCCCTGCAGATCGGAGAGAATGCGCAGCCATGCCCGCCTGCCCGCTTGGCTGGCCGGCACCGGCCGCGGTACGCAGCCGGTGGCCGCCATCGCCATCCGGCTCTCGGACGGCGGCGAGGTCAAGGTGCCCGCGCTGGTCGTGCATCACGATGCAGGACGGCTGCAAGCTCTGCCCGTTCAGCGAAGTACAGGGACTGATGGACAAGCTCGCCAGGACGCCGGAGGCCGGCCCGCAACAACTTGAGCGGCCCTTGCGAAGCCCAGGTGTATCGCGCCTTTATGCGGCTTCATGCGGCAGGTGGTGCAGGCTGCGGCGAGATGGATCGGGGGCGCGCCGCGCGAGCTTGCCGGTGCACCAGGTTTGATCCGATGCGCGAACACCTTTGCACGATTTTTTCGCTATGCGTCCAATACGCGCACAACAGCAAGAATTCGAACACGGTGTATGACAATTCCGTGACAGCGCCGCGCGAATTCGAAAAAAACGCCTTGCCGGCTGCGCGGGACCAGGTGCTAGGATAAGCAAGTGACCTCCTCGGCGGAGCATGCACCGGCGCATTCCCCGTTCTCCGTTACTCGTTACCCGTTCCCGATCCGCCGGCACGGAGGTTGCGATATGACTGGATCCCTGTTCTTTCGGAACACGTGGCGCCAAGCCACCCTCGCATGCGCGCTCGCGGGCTTTGCACTCGCTGCGCACGCTGGCGACATCACCGGCGCAGGGTCCACCTTCGTCTATCCCTTGCTGGTCAAATGGGCGGCCACGTATCACACCAAGACAGGCCAGGAGGTGAACTACCAGCCCACGGGTTCGGGCAACGGCATCCGGCAGATCAAGGCAGCCAATGTCACCTTCGGTGCCTCGGACATGCCCCTCAAGCCGGATGAATTGCGCGCTGCCGGGCTGGCGCAGTTTCCGCTGGTGATCGGCGGCGTGGTGCCGATTGTGAACCTGGACGGCGTCGCGGCGGGCCAGATTCGCTTTACCGGCCAGTTGCTGGCGGATATCTACCTCGGCAAGATCGCCAGCTGGAACGACCCCGCCATCAGCGCAATCAACCCCGGCATTCACTTCCCCGACCAAAAGATCCTGGTCGTGCATCGCAGTGACAGTTCGGGAACGACGTTCAACTGGGCCGACTATCTGTCCAAGGTCAGCGGCGAATGGAAGAACAGCGTGGGCGCCGGCACGATAGTCAAATGGCCCGCCGGCGTCGGGGCCAGCGGCAACGAGGGTGTGGCCACTTATATCAAGAATGTCAAAGGGGCGATTGGCTATGTCGAACTGACTTACGCCCTGCAACGCAAACTGCCTTACGCAGTAATGCAAAACAGAGACGGCGCGTACGTCAGCCCTTCACGCGAGAGTTTCAGCGCGGCGGTGGCATCCGTTAACTGGACCCAGCAAACGGATTTCTACCAGGTCATCACGGACGCGCCCGGCACGCAGGCGTGGCCCATTGCCGGCGCCGTGTTTGTGATCATGCCGAAAATCCCGAAGGATCAGGCAAGCGCACAGGGTGCGCTGGCATTCTTCAAATGGGCACTCAACGACGGGCAGGCCGACGCCGCTGCGGAGCACTATGTGGCGCTGCCACCCGGACTGGTCAAGCAGATCGAAACCTATTGGCGCGACAACTTCAAGTAAGCGTGGCAAGTCACGCAAGCGGGCAAGGGGATGCGCCCGATGCGCCGGTCAATGCTCGGTACTGCCGGCCCTGGAACTCCAGTCGGTGTGATCGGACAGATAGTGCCTGTAGGCGTACTCGACCTCGGCATCGGCGTCCTCATGCGCCTGCAGCGGATTGTCCCAGCATCTGGTGCACGTGTGCCGCGAGGAGGCCGCCGGCTGTACGCCCGCCGTGAATGTCACAAAGCCCCGGTAACGCCCCCATGGCAGTTCCTCGACGGAAGTGACGATAAAAAGATCGCCGCGCTGGTATGTCGCCATGACTGCGCTCCTGCATGCTGAAAAGGGAAATTCATTCTAGCAGCGGCGCATGGGATCACAACCCCGGTATTGTTCTTCGCTGATGCAAGTCAATATGCGGCGTAGCCCGGATCACGCGCCGTCCCTGTCGGGCGTTCATGGGTGCCGCCGCATTCACTACCCTCGGAGCCTGGGGGCGCACCCTGGCATGTGCCTGACACCCGCCCGCTGGCTGGCACGACTGTCCTGGAACCGTACGGTGAGCAGTCATGACCGCGACACCGACGTGATCCTGGGCGGTATTGGCTATCGTTTTTGACACGACCGAAGATCGCACCGCTTGCTTCTCCTGTTCCGCAATCCGCACCCTACCGCGAACAGCCACGGCAAACCATACTGGTTATCGAAAGCGAAAGGTGATCCGGCATTGCCGCGACTCACTATGCTGCATATTCGAAATGCAAACCCTATGCTTGACATCCTCCCCTGCCTAAAGGCAAAGGATTCCTACGGCTTCTGAGACGACGATCGCCATCTCAGATCGCTTCGGTGGGTTCCTGCTTCACGGAGCGGCCCGACTGCACCGGCTCTCCACAGGCTGCAACGCGGTGTCCCCGCGCCAAAACGTTAATCGCGCCGACCACATCGGCGTTTTCCTCAAAGCTGCACGCCTCGCACGCGAACTCGGCCTGCGTCCTGCGATTTTCGGGCGAGACATGGCCGCAGCACGGACAGGTCCGGCTCGTGTTTTGCGGCGGCACCGCGATGAGCCAACCGCCATTCCACGCCAGCTTGTAGTCCAGCTGCCTGCGGAACTCGAACCAGCCTTGGTCGAGAATGGCTCTGTTCAGGCCTGACTTGGCCCGAACATTCTTGCCCGGCGCTTCGGTGCTGCCTGCCGCTGACTTGGACATATTCTTCACCTGCAGGTCCTCGATGCATACCATCGCGTGGTTTTTGCTGATCGTGGTCGTGGCTTTGTGCAGGTAGTCGCGGCGGGCGTTGCCGATGCGGGCGTGAATACGCTGGACACGGGCCTTAGCCTTCTTCCAGTTGTTGCGGAACTTCGTCTTCCGGCTCATCGCTTGCTGCGCTCGGCGCAGTGCCGCCTCGTGCCGCTTAAAGCTGTTGAGCGGCGCGAGGTACGTGCCATCGCTGAGCGTAGCGAAACGGGCAATGCCCATGTCAATGCCGATAGCACTGTTGGCCTGCGGCACCGGCTGCTCCACTTCCCGCTCGGTCTGGACCGATACGAACCACTTGCCACCCGACTGGCTTACCGTGGCGTTTTTGACCGTGCCCAACACATCCCGGCAGTTGCGATAGCGCAGCCAGCCCAGTTTCGGCAGGAAGATTCGTCCGTTAGCCTGGTCGAGCTTGATCTGCTTCGAGTCGGGGTAGCGGAAGCTGTCGCGCTGCCCTTTCTTCTTGAAACACGGGAATGCCGCGCGCTTGCCGAAGAAGTTCTTGTAGGCTCGCTCCAAATTCTTGAGCGCATGTTGCAGCGGGTGAACCGGGGAGTCCTTGAGCCAAGGTGTTTCCGTTCCGTTGCGCCACTCGGTCAGGCGTTTCGCCATTTCGACGTAGCCGATGAACTTGCCGCCCGATTCGTAGTTCTCCTTCTGCAACGCCAGCGCTTTGTTGAACACGAAGCGGCACGATCCGGCGAAGCGGCGCATGTCGCGCTGCTGCTCGCCGTTAGGCATCAGTTCGTATTTGAAGGCCTGGAGTCGTTGCATCGGGCCATTATAAACTTGGCCCATGCGAGAGAACCAAGACATTCGGCACGGCAGGCATGGCGTTTTCCTGATGCACGTGCATTTGGTCTTCGTGACCAAGTATCGGCGCAATGTGTTCACCAAGGAGATCATCGATGACATGCGCGGCATCTTTGCCAGCGTCTGCCTGGATTTCGAATCTGAACTGGCGGAGTTCGACGGCGAGGACGACCATGCCCACTTGCTGATGAACTATCCGCCCAAGGTCTCAGTATCATCCTTGGTAAACGGCCTGAAGAGCGTATCCAGCCGTGTGATTCGACAAAAGGGATACCCCAGTATCCGCAAGAAGCTATGGGGCGGCGCACTCTGGTCGCCGTCCTACTTCGCTGGCAGCTGTGGCGGTGCACCTATCGAGATCGTGCGGCAATACATCGAACAGCAGAAAACGCCGCACTGATCTCAGCATTGGACGCCTACGGCGTCCGCGCTATCCTTCCCCGCCCTGAAGAGGCTGTCGCAAAAGGTACAAATCGAAACAATTCAGCTTTGTAAGTGCTTGAATTGTCCGGAAAAAAAAGCCGGCGTGCTCGGCTGTGTACCCTTTTGCGACAACCTCTTTAGGCAGGGGAGGACGTCAACACAGCTCCTGATCGAAGCGGCCACCTCGGCCTTGAGATTCAACATAGTCGATGGCCGCATGGGGCTGCAAGCGTGCGATTGGCGGCGCGATTGGCAACGCGTGTTGTAGTGCACTTTGTCTGGCGCCGCCAAGCTGCGGTGCGTACGAAGTACCGTATCGATGTCATGCGCCGCGCAGCCATCGTCGTGCGCTGCGGCTAAACGGCCTGCCAGCCATCATCCATCGCCGCCCTCCCCCTCCCCCTCATCGTCCTGCGCGGCCAACTCGCTCAGCACCAGCGTTTCATGCGAGAGCACGGCCGCCAGCGAAAGCAGATGGCTCTGCGTCTCTTCGGTGATGTTGCACAAGGAGCCGCCGGCAGCGTTCTCGACAGCCACCGAAAGCAGCGCGTTGAGTTGCGCGGTTTTCTCGGCGGCGAGGCTTAGCGGGCTTTCGGAAGGGGCGTGGGCCGTGAGGAAGGTGTCACGCCCGGCGCGTTGGGCGGTGATGCTGTAGTGCGGATACCTATGCATCGGGCGCCCTCCGTTGGGGGGCGCGCAGGCGCTGGCAGGGAATGGATGGCTTGGGAGGTGCGATTTGCCCGGGATGGGCGAGCGAAGGCTGGGGCATGGGTGTGCCTCCTTTTTCACGCGAATTCGACTCCGCTCCCCGCTGCTAATCGGGGTGGGCGGGCGCAAGGCGAGGTTAGCAGACCGGGAAAAAGGAACCGGCGAGCCCGAAGGCTCCCCCGCCCAAGCCCGCCCGTAGGGGCGCACAAAGGCGTGACGGACAAAAAAAGCCGCCTGATGGCGGATTGTCCACCTTTTTCCGCGGGCTGCTAAACCCGGTCGCTGTGGTTGCAACGACCTGCGCAGTATAACGGCACAAAGTACGCTCCAAACCACCCGCTACAAAAAGTCACACTGCTACACCATCCGCTGGCAAAAAGCACCAAATCGACGTTTTCCAACCCTTTCCGTGCTGCAACCGCGCCCCTAGGCCAGCCGTTTCGCCAGTTCGGCGCCGTGGGCAAAGCCCGCCTTCTCCGCCGCGTCCGCCGTGGGGAACAGGTCCGTCACCTTGGACGATTCCAGCAACGTCCCGGCGGCCCGGATGTTCGTGCCCGGGCGGCAGACCCGCACCGTGTACTCCCAGACCGTGGGCGTTCTCGGCCGCACCTGCACTTGTACTTCATGGGTCTCGAAAACCCGCTTCTTCCACGCGTATTCTTTGATCATGGCTGTCTCTGCCTTTTATTGGAGAACCGCAACTTAACCGGGCGAACACTAGTCGTTCAAGCGCGCATCGCAAGCGCCATGGCGGTTGCGGGCTACCGTTGCGTTCTAACCATCATCGTATCAAAACACGCAATGTCTGCTCATCTCGTGCATTCCCGGCTTGTATTTTTGCCAATTGCGCAACACATGGCGCGGCAGCGCCGGGCATGCCAGGCACTGGACAATCTGCCGGCGGGCAATCATTCTATGTGCCCCGCCCGCCCAAGCGGGCGCCAGCCAGATTGCACCATGACGCTCCCTACCCTGCTGCTCTTCCTCTTTGCCTCGGCCGTGACCATTGCCACGCCCGGCCCGACCGTGCTGCTGGCCCTGAACAACGGCTCCAGGCATGGCGTACGCAAGGCGTGCTGGGGCATGGCCGGGGCGCTGGCCGCCGATGTCATCCTGGTCGTCACCGTGGCCGCAGGGCTTGGCGCCGTGATCGCCGCGTCCGAGGTTGCCTTCGAGGCGATCAAGTGGTTTGGCGCCGCCTACCTGGCGTATGTGGGGTGGAAGATGCTGCGCTCAGGCAAGGCGGCGCAGACGGTACCGGAGACGACACCGAAGACGACACCGGATTGCGCTGCCACCCGCACGCCGGCTGCGGTGCGCGGCCGCGTCCTGTTCTCGCGCAGTTTCCTGGTGGCGCTGACCAATCCCAAGGCGCTGCTATTTATCTCGGCCTTCCTGCCCCAGTTCATCGATACGAGCGCGGCGCTGCTGCCGCAGTACGCCATCCTGACGCTGGCCCAATGCCTGCTGAACCTGGCCGTCATGCTGGTGTACGCGGCGCTGGGCGCGCGCATCGTGCACGCCTTTCGTGGCGACGGCATGCGCTGGCTGAACCGGCTGTCGGGCGGCACGCTGATTGCGCTGGCAGGCGGGCTGGCGTTCTACCGCCGCGCGCAAGCCTGAAGCACGCAGCACCGCTGCCGCACTATCGCGCCCTATCGGGCCAAAAAGGGCCAATCCATCATGCCGAAGCCCCAGATCCTGACCTATATCGACGCCGGCACCTCCGACGGAACCTCACGCCTGATGCGGATGATCGGGCAGCAGTTGCTTCCCGGTGCGTACGAGATCCGGGCGGTGATGGCCGACGACATCCGGTAAGACGAGACGCTCTTCGATGATGCCGTGATGTTTGTCATGCCGGGCGGTGCGGACCTGCCTTATTGCGCCGCCCTGAACGGCGCGCCCAACGCGCGCATCCGGCGCTTTGTCGAAGAAGGCGGCGCCTACCTGGGCATCTGCGCGGGCGCGTACTACGCCTGCAGGGAACTCGCGTTCCATGCCGGCACCGAAGGCGCTATCTGCGGCCCGCGCGAACTGAGCTTTGTGGATGCCGTCGCGGTTGGCTGCTTGCCCGAACTCACCCGGGGCGTCGCTTATGACGCAACGCCGCGCAGCACCGCTGCGGCAGAAATACGCACCACCCATCGCCTGACCCATGCCCCGATCACGCTGTATGCGCACTACCACGGCGGCTGCCGCTTCGACTTCGGCGAGGCAACAAACCACGCGGCGCAGATCCTGGCCGTGTACACGGGCCTGGAAGGCACCCCGCCCGCCATCGTGAGCGCTCCCGTGGGCAAGGGCTGCGCCATCCTCACAGGCATCCACCTGGAAATCTCGGAGCGCGAGTGCAATGACGCCCTGCGCGGGCACAGCGACATGACGGCGCACCTGCACGTTTGCCGCAAGCTGGCGCAAACGGGAGAAGCCCGGCGGGCGGTGTTCCGGCACTTGCTGGCGCATGCGGGGTTGATGCTGGGCTGACTGGCTGCCCCCATTCAGAAAATCGAATGCCCGCTCAACGTGGTCAGCCACTCCAGCGCTTGCACCCCGGCCAGCGAATTGCCGCTGTGGTCCAGCCCCGGTGACCAGACGCACACGGCCCACCTGCCGGGCAGCACCGCCACGATGCCGCCGCCCACGCCGCTCTTGGCCGGCAAACCCACCCGGTAGACAAAATCGCCCGCGGCATCGTAGGTGCCGCAGGTGAGCATCAGGGCCGAAAGCCGCTTGGCAGGGCTGGCGCCTAGCACGCGCTCGCCGCTCCATGGCACCACGCCGCCGTGCGCAAGGAACAGCGCCGCGCGTGCCAGGTCTTCGCAGGTCATGGCAATGGCGCACTGGCGGCAATAGGCGTCGATGACTTTGTCCACCGGCATATCCAGCCGGCCAAAATCCTTCATGAAGTAAGCCATGGCGCGATTGCGGTCCGCGTGCTCGCGCTCGGACTGCGCCACCTTCGGGTCATAGTCGATGGCCGGGTTATTGCTGAGGCGGCGGATGAACTGCACCAGCGCGGTCTCCGCCTGGACGAAGCGGCTGCACAGTACGTCCGTCACCACCAGCGCGCCGGCGTTGATAAAGGGGTTGCGCGGCTTGCCTTGCTCGTACTCCAGCTGCACCAGCGAGTTAAAGGCATTGCCCGAAGGCTCTCGCCCTACCCGCTGCCACAGGTCCTCCCCCAGCAACTGGAAAGCCAGCGTGCAGGCGAACAGCTTGGAAATGCTCTGGATCGAAAACGGCACCGCAGCGTCGCCCACGCAATGGCTGCGGCCATCGGCAAACACCAGCGCCATGCCGAAACGCGTGGCGGGCACCTTGCTCAGTTCGGGGATGTAGTCCGCCACCCGCCCCTGGCCAAGCAGGGGCGCGATGTCGCGGTGGATGCGTTGGAGGATGTGTGCGTAGTCCATGCCGGGGGTCGCCGAGCCGCTCTGTTCCGGGCCGCCGCGGGCCGGACAACATCCGGGCCGCCAGCGGGTTCCGCGTATCGTACAACGAGACATGGCCCGGCGCGGTGCCCCGACGGCATCGTTACAGGGCCCGGCGTGCACCGCCCGCAGCGCCTGTGCCGAATCGGCGCCGGGCAAATATCTCCGCAAGCCCGGCCGGATGTTTCGCGCGATGGGCGCCGCTGCCCCCTAATCCTCGGCCTTACGCCGCCACCCGCCGGCCCCGGTCCAGCGAGGCCGACACACCGACCGCCAGCAATGCCAGCGCGGCCACCGCTGCGCCCAGCCAGGGCAGTTGTGTCAGCGGCAGGCCCGCGCTGATCATCAACCCGCCCAGCCACGCACCGGTGGCGTTACCCAGGTTGAAGGCGCCCTGGTTCAGTGTGGAAGCCAGGTTGGGCGCGCCCTTGGCCTTGTCGAGTACGCGCACCTGCGTGGCGGGCACCACCGCAAAGCTCACCATGCCCCAGACAAACAGCGTGAACAGCGTCGGCACCGGGAAATGGCTGGTCCACGAGAACACCAGTTGCACCACCGCCACCGCCGCCAGCAGGCTGGCAAGCGCCGGCATCAGCTTCCAGTCGGCCAGCTTGCCGCCGGCCAGGCCGCCCACCGTGATGCCTGCGCCGAACAGCAGCAGCACCATGCTTTCCTGCTGCGCGGTGAAGCCGGTCACGTCGCGCAGGATGTAGGCGATATACGTAAACACCGTGAACATGCTGACCGAAGCCAGCGTGCTGATCAGCAACGCAAGCTGGACCTGGGCCGCGCCGATCGAGCGGAATTCGCGCAGGATGCTGCCCGCCTGCATCGGAATGGCCTTTGGCAGCCATGCCACCAGCGCCGTGGCGGCGGCCACGCCGATCACGGTGACAGCCCAGAACGTGGAGCGCCAGCCCATCAGGTGGCCGAAGGCGGTGCCAAACGGCACGCCCAGCACATTGGCCACAGTCAGGCCGGTGAACATCAGCGCGACAGCCTGCGCGCGCTTCTCGCGCGGGACCAGTTCGGCGGCCACCACCGCGCCAATGCCGAAAAAGGCGGCATGGCAGAACGCCGTAACCACGCGCGCAGCCATCAGCAGTGCATAGTTGGGCGCCAGCGCGCACAACGCATTGCCTAGGATGAACAAGCCCATCAACCCGACCAGCGCGGTCTTGCGCGGCCACCTGGCGGTGAGGATGGCGAGGATGGGCGCGCCCACGGCCACGCCGATGGCATAGCCGGAAACCAGCATGCCGGCAGCCGGCGCGGAGACGCCTAGATCGGCGGCGACATCGGGCAACAGCCCCATGATGACGAATTCGGTGGTGCCAATGCCAAAGGCCGCGGCAGCCAGCGCGAGTAGCGGTAATCGCATGATGTTGTTATTGAAGGACGAGAGAGACCGGCGAAGCTTGCGCGCCCGGCGGAGATGGACGTTGCGCACGCCGCGGCGAAAAGGACAGCACGCCGCGTGTATGTGAAAGGCGCTTTGCGGCGCGCCGGCACGATTGCGCAAGTCCGGCATTCTGCGCCAATTTCGCGCGGGACGTTGGCCGCCCCGCTAAAGACCTTGTGCCCGAAGCGGTCACAAGGTGACCGGCTACGCAGTACTACTCAGCGGTTTCGCCTGTGCATTTCCGTCGACCGCGCAGTACTACGCAAAGCCGCCTCAAAAGAACACGCTGCGGATCAGCGGTGCCGCCAACACGCTGACCAGCCCGGCGATCATCATCACCAGCGATGCCACCACGCCCTGCACTTCGCCAAGCTGGCGCGCCTTGGCCGTACCGGCGCCGTGCGCGGCGGCGCCAAAGATGGCGCCCTGCGCCAGCCGGCTGCGTACCGAAGGCAGGCAGGCCAGCACGGCCTCGCCGATGGCCATGCCCGTCAGCCCGGTGATCACGACAAAGATCGCGGCCAGATCAGGCGGGCCGCCCAGCGCGCGCACCGCATCCACGGCGAACGGCGTCGTCACCGAACGCACCGCCAGGCCCTTCTGCAGCATCACCGACAAGCCGAAACCGCGCGCCAGCCAGACCGAACTGAACACCGAGGTCAGCACCGCAGCCAGCACGCCGAGCGAAATCGAAAGCCAGTGCTGGCGCACCAGCTTGCGGTGATCGTAGATCGGCAACGCGAAAGCGATGGTGGCCGGGCCGAGCAGCCACATCAGCCAGCGCGTGTCCGCGATGTAGTCGCGATAGGGAATATGGGCAGCCAGCACCAGCGCGATCAGCACCACGGGCGTAGCCAGCAGCGGCATCAGCCACAGGCGGGCGCGGCGCGCATAGAGACGCTTGTTGAAGTAATAGAAGGCAACGGTAGCCACCAGGCTCAGCGCCGCCAGCGCGGTGTCATGCATGACGCTGCTGCCCGTTGCGGGTGGCGTTGCTCGCGCGGCGCGCCAGCCTTAGCTCCAGCCGGTACACCTGTTCCACCACCAGTGCCGTCACCACCATCACCGCCAGCGTGCTCAGGGCGATCACCGCGCAGATGCGCCAACCCTGGTGCCTGACCAGTTCGGGATACTGCACCACCGCCAGCACCGCCGGGATAAAGAACAGCAGCATCTCGCCCAGCAGCCAGTCCGCGCCGCGCCGCACCCAGCCGCCGCGCACCGCGCCGCTGAACAGCAGCGCAGCCAGCGCCAGCAGCCCGAGCAGACCCGCCGGCAACGGCAGCCCGAGGCGCGCGCGCAGCCAGTCCGCCAGCAACCACAGCGCCGACAGCGCCGCCACCTGGGTGAGCCCGATCGCGCCCGCACGCAGGCGGCCAAAGGCCGGCATCGGCGGCGGTACGGATGAGGCGGCGGCCGGGGTGGAGGGGACAGCGCTTTGCATGGTTTGAGTCGGTCTATTGCGCCAGGGACGAAGTGGCAGTGACGCTAGTGTACGGAGAGCCATTCGATATATAAAATGAATATAAATTATTGAATTGATGCCAGACAGGAATGGCAAATCCGGCATCGCACATCCCATCGGAGGCAGCATGGATATCCGGGCCCTGCGTTACTTCGTGGAAGTCGTCCGCCAGAACGGCTTCACCCGCGCCGCCGAAACCCTGCACGTTACCCAGCCCACCATCAGCAAGATGGTCAAGAGCCTGGAAGACGAACTGGGCGGCCCGCTGCTGCTGCGCGAAGGCCGCACGGTGCGGTTGACCGACGCCGGCGAGGTTGTGTTCGCGCGCAGCCAGGCGGTGCTGGCCGAAGTGGCGCGGCTGCGCCAGGAGGTGGCCGAGGTGGACGGCATGGCGCGCGGCGAACTGAAGGTAGGCATTCCCCCCATGGCCGGGCGTTACCTTGCCCCGGTAATCGGTGCCTATCGCCGCCAGTACCCCGGCGTGAAGCTGCGGCTGGGCGAGCAAGGCGGACGCGCACTGGAAGAAGGCGTGGCCGCGGGCGAACTGGACCTGGGCGTGACGGTGCTGCCCGCCGCCGTGGCGGGCCTGGCCAGCCTGACCGTGACACGCCAGGCGCTGGTCGCGGTGTTTCCCGGCGAGCGCGCGCCGCGCAAGGCCGGCCCGGTCCGGCTGGCGGATCTGGCTGGTCTGCCCTTTGTGATGTATGAAGATGACTTTGTGCTCTACCGGGTCATCCTGGACGCTTGCGAGGCTGCTGGTTTTACGCCGCAGATTGCGGGGCAGAGCCGGCATTGGGACTTTATCGGGGAACTGGTGGCGGCCGATGTGGGCGTGGCAATCTTGCCGGCGCCGATAGCGGGCCAGCTGGATCCGGCACGCGTGGCGATCCGGCCGTTGGTTGCGCCGCAGTTGACGTGGGAGTTGGGGCTGGTCTGGCGGGAAGGCTATTTGTCGCGCGCTGCGCGGGCCTGGCTGGCTTGTTGCGAACAGGCCTTCGGCACTGCCCGCAGATCCGTCTGACCTGATGCGCGGCCAATTTGCGTGCGGCCAGCTTGCGCGGCGCAGGCGAAGGAGGCGATGCCCTGGTCGTGGTGCCATCGACCAATGGTGGTCGACCCAGATTGGACAACCGGGCTACGCAACAGCATTTTGTTCGTCCTGCCGACTGGTACTCCGTGGGACATGCTGATGCCTGGACCTAGAGGAAGGATGGCAACTGCGCCTGGCAAAAATCCAGATAGGACCGGACGATTGCGGACGGATGACGATGCGAGGGATATAGCAAGTTGAGTTCCTGCACAGGCAAGGGGTGTTCTGGCAGCAGGGTCACAAGATTCTTCTCCCGAATGGCGCTGGCAGCCATGAATGGGGGAAGTTCTGTAACGACCTCACCGGCAAGCGCCCGGCTGCGCAGGTGCGCATAGTCATTTGCGGACAGTACCGCCGCGGGGCTATGTTCGGACGAACCCAGGCGCCAGACAGTTGGAGCATTCGAGCCCTGGTTCCATACCGCGCAGGGAAAGCGATGCAAAGCCTCGGGCGTCTCCGGCATGCCAAGACGCTCGACAAGGGCCGGACTTGCGACCAGGACATGACGATAGGACAGGACGCGCCGCGCGACCATGGTCTCGTGTGCAATTGTCCCAACGCGCAGCGCAACGTCGATGCCATCCTCGACGAGATCGACACGCCGGTCGGTCGTGAAAATATGCAGGCGGATATCGGGACACTGGCGTTGAAATGCCGCAAGCAGGTCCCACCAGGGTTCGAATGACGGCGGTAGCGATAGCCTCAGCCGTCCCTTGAGGCGTGTCTGGTCGCTCATGACGGCCTGCTCCGCCTCCAGCAGGGCCTCGATGCCACGACTGGCGTGCTCATAGAGGCGCGCCCCGGCATCCGTGAGCCTGGTTCCACGCACTGAACGCTCCAACAACTGCACGTTCAATTGCCGCTCCAGTTCCCGAAGCCGCCGGCTTAGTGTTGGCAGCGGTACGCCCATGCGACTTGCAGCGGCGGAGAGACTCCCCGCCAGCACCACTTCCACAAACATCTCCACGGCGTTGAGGTCCATGCCTTACCTCTCAAAAATGAGAGGAATGTTACCAAAATCAACGGTTTTCTTCCGACATTGAATAGGCGAAAGTTGCTTCCAGGCGCTGGCCCCCCTGGCCAGCATCTTCAACTGAATCAGGAGCTACGCACATGTCAAAGATCCGGCATTCCCGTCTTACAAGCCCGTCACCCCGCCACTGAAGAGAGACCAGCCATGAAAGCCTATGTCATCGAACAAGCAGGCGGCCCCGAAGTCCTGCAAATGCGTGAGATTGCATCCCCGGAGCCAGCGGCGGACGAAGTTCGGATTCGCGTGCGCGCATTTGGTTTGAATCGCGCCGAAGCCTATCTGCGGGCCGGGAAAATGGGGCCGATCACCGCGCCACGCGTGCCAGGCATCGAAGCCGTCGGCGAGATCGTCGACGATCCCGCGGGCGTGTTTCGCACCGGTCAGCGCGTCGCCACGGCCATGGGCGGCATGCAGTTCACGCGAGGTGGCAGCTACGCCGAACAGATAACCGTGTTGCGCAGCAATGTCATTGCCCTGGACAACATCTCCCTGACATGGGAGGAGCTTGCAGCACTACCCGAAGCCTATCTGACCGCATGGGGTGCGCTGGAGAAGAGCCTTGCTGTCGAACGTGGTCAAACGTTGCTGATACGCGGCGCCACGTCGTCCGTCGGCCTAGCAGCGCTCACCTACGCCAAGGCGCTCGGCCTGAATGTCATTGCCACCACCCGCTCGCAGGCGAATGCAGGGCGCCTGCGGGAAGCCGGCGCTGACAAAGTGGTCGTCGATTCCGGCGAAATCGCAGCCGATGTCCGCCAGCTCGCACCGGAAGGCGTGGATGCGGCGCTGGAAGTCGTCGGCGCCACAACGCTGCGTGATACGGTCAAGACCCTGCGGCCGTTCGGGGCGGTCAGTGTTATCGGCTTGTTAGGGGGGCCGCCTGCCCTGGAGTCGTTTCACCTGATGCAAGACCTTCCCGCCGCAGTGCGCCTCAACTTTTTCCCGAGCGGCCTGCTGGGCACTGCCGCCTTGCCGCTGTCGGATTCACCGCTGCCATGGATTGCGCAGGATCTCGCCAAAGGTCTCATCCCATCGACGCATGCCAGGACGTTCGATTTCGATGAAGTCCGCCAGGCCCACAGCCTGATGGAGAGCAACCGGGCCCTCGGCAAGCTCGTCGTGCGACTTTAATCCGGACCGATTCCGAGGACAGCATCATGCGTAACATACTTCGTGTCCCGTTGGCTGCGGTTGCAGCGTCCATGCTGTTGCAGCCTGCTGCCCAGGGAGCCACGCCGGCATGGGATGCCGCAGTGAGTACGGCCATATCCGGACAGCTCGCTCGTTACGAGCAGGCGCTGAACAGTGCCGACATCGATCGGATCATGTCGCTCTATGCCCGCGACCCGGTATTCATGCCGCAAAACGGTTCGCCGGCCGTGGGCCGCGAGGCGGTCCGGCGCGCTTATGGGCATGTCTTCGACTCGATCAAGCTCAATGTGCGCTTCGAGGTCGATGAGATCCGCCTGCTATCGGATGAGTGGGCCTATGCACGTACCCGCTCACGCGGCACCGTGACGCGGCTGGGCAATGCAGTCCCGCCCGGGCCCGAAGCCAACCAGGAATTGTTCCTGCTGCGTCGCGAAGCCGATGGTCAGTGGCGATTCGCACGCTACATCTTCTCGACCACCAACCCGCCGGCCCAACCAGACTGAGCGACCGTGGCCACCTGCGCCCGGCCCGGCGGCGGGTGGCCTTTTGCAGCTTGCCGGCTCATAACCGGTCTACCTCAGCGTGAACACCGGGGGGACTTTACCCTGACCGGAGCGCTGCAAATGCCCGTGAAGCGCGCCAGGTTGCGGCGAATGCCCCGCCGCGCAACCCGGCGCCTTGCGGTTTCCGTGAGCGTCACAAGGAGAATCTCATGACAAAGGCACGAATGAACATCGTACTGGTGCATGGCGCCTGGGGCGATGCCTCGCATTGGAGAGAGGTTATCCCCTTGCTTCACGCCAGGGGTTACCACGTTGCAGCGGTGCAGAATCCGCTGACCGGGCTGGCGGACGATATCGACCGCACGTCCCGGCTGATAGCGGCGCAGGACGGGCCGACATTGCTGGTGGGGCATTCGTATGGCGGCGCAGTCATCACCGGCGCGGGCCATGCACCCAATGTGGTGGGACTTGTCTATGTCGCGGCATTCGCGCCGGACGAGGGCGAAAGCCTCGGGAGCATCTTTGCGCGCCAGGCGCCTCCTCCGGGGGGCGCCCATATCCGGCCTGACAAGGATGGCTTCCTCTGGCTCGATCCCGAAGCATTCCAGCAAAGCTTCGGTGACGACCTCAGCGACGTCGATGCGTTGGTGATGGCGGTCACGCAGAAGCCCATTGCCGGACGGTGTTTCGAAGACAAATCGGGCCCCCCGGCTTGGAAGACGAAGCCAAGCTGGTACCAGGTGTCGGCCAACGACCGCATGATTCCCCCGGAGGCAGAGCGCTGGATGGCAGTGCGAATGAAGCCAAGAAGGACAATCACACTCGACGCCAGCCACGCTTCCCTGGCCTCGCATGCGAAAGAAGTCGCCGAACTGATTGACGAAGCCGCCCGTTCGCAGGCGTCAGACCAGGGTTGACAAAGCCATGTCATCGGGAGGCGGCAAGGAGGCGTTGAGACGGCCCCGTCCTAACGAAAGAGACCCTGCAGGCAGGACTTCCACCCTGCCTGCAAACCCGCCGTACGCCCCCCCTGCGGGACGGGATCAGTTGCGCCCGATCTCCTGAAGAATGCGCGTCAGCAGGTACAACCGCGGCACGATCGAATCGATCTCGATGTACTCGTCGCGCGCGTGGTAGCCGAAGCCCGCGAGGCCAAAGCTCTCCACTACCACAGCCTTGCCGGAGCGCCCGGCGAACCCCGCGTCGGTGGCACCGCCGGTGCCTTCGGCCAGCGCCAGCTGGCGGCCGTCGAGTTCGGCGTAGATGGCTTGCGCGCGCTGCGCCAGTTCGCGCCCGCGTGCGTTGGCGACAAACGGCGGGCGGCCCGTTTCCATGGTCACCGTGGTCTGCGTGTCGGGGACGAGCTTGCCCTCCTCGACCTTCTTCTGCAGCGCGGCTTGCAGCTTCTCCGGGCCGTCCTTGACCGTCATGCGCACGTCGCCGATGGCGGTGGCACGCTCGGGGATCTGGTTGCGTACCTCGCCGGCCTGGGCGGTGGTCCAGTTGAGCTGGGTGCCCGGCACCGATTTGGCCACGTCGCGCGTCTGCTGCAACTGGTAGGCCAGCTCGATCAGCGCATTGCGGCCCAGTTCCGGCGCGGCGCCGGCATGCGAGGCGCGGCCCTTCACCTCCATGGTCGCGGTGGCGGTGCCGCTGGCGCCCATCAACAGGGCTTCGGCCTTGACCACCGCCTTGGCGGCGGTCGGCTCGAACGACAGCACTACGTCATGCTGGTCGGCCAGGCTGGCGATGGTCTCGCCGGAACCGACCGAGCCCACTTCCTCGTCCGGATTGAACAGGACGGTCAGTTGCGCGTAGTCCTGCCAGCCGGCCGCCTTGAGGATGGCCAGCGAATGCAGGATCACCGCGATGCCACCCTTGTCGTCGGCGATGCCGGGGCCGTAAAGGCGGTTGCCTTCCTGCCTGATCGGCTGCGTCGCCAGCGTATTGGCCGGATAAACCGTGTCCATGTGGGCGATCAGCATGATGCGGCGCTTGCCCGTGCCGGTGAGCGTGCCCTTGACCATGGTGCCGGGGCCTTTTGTCACGGCGATGCGTTCGGTGCCGGCGCCGAGCGCCTTCAGGCGGCCTTCGGTATAGCTGGCCATCTGCGCCAGTCCCGCCGCGTTGGCGCTGCCGGACTCGATCGACACCATCTCCTTGAGCGACTGGACCACCGCCGGCTCTGCAGTGCGCGCCGCATCCAGCAACCCGGCATCGGCGGCGCAGGCGCTGCCGGTGGCGAGGGCAAGGACGGCCATGGCGGCATGAGTAAGCCGGCGCAAGGATGAATGCATGAAATCTCCCGTTGAGGATGTTTGTACTTGTGGATTCGTTCTTGCCAGTCTGCGCTGGCGGCGGCAACGCAAACGCGCCGCCGCCAGTCATCGGCAGGTAAGCGTCGGGCGCGCGTCAGTTGCGCCCGATCTCCTGCAGGATGCGCGACATCAGGTAGAGCCGCGGCACGATCGAATCGATTTCGATGTACTCGTCGCGCGCATGGTAGCCGAAGCCCGCCAGGCCGAAGCTCTCCAGCACCGTGGGCTTGCCCGAGCGGGCGGCGTAGCCCGCGTCGGTGCCGCCGCCGGTCTGCGGCACCAGCGTCAGGTCACGGTCGATCTCCTTGTAGATGGCCTGCGCCCGCGCTGCCAGCGCGCGGCTGCGCTGGTCGGCCACGTACGGCGGATGGCCGGGCGTGAGGTTGAGCGTGGTTTCGGTGTCCGGAACCAGTTTGCTGGAGCCAAGCTTGGCTTGCAGCGCCGTCCGCAGTTTTTCCAGCGCGCCGGGCTGGGTCAGGCGGACATCGCCCACGGCCTCGGCCTTCTCGGTGATCTGGTTCAGCGGGCCGCTGGCGCTCGCGCGGGTCCAGACCAGCGCCGCGCCCGGCACGTCCTTGGCCACATCGCGCGTCTGGAGCATCTGGTATGACAGTTCGTAAAGCGCATTGCGGCCCAGCTCCGGCGCGGCGCCGGCATGCGCGGCACGGCCTTTGACATCCAGCGTGGCGGTGGCGACGCCGGCGGAAGCCAGCAGCAGGGGTTGGCCTTTCATCACCACCGAGCCGGCCGAGGGCTCGCAGGAGAGCACCACGTCATGCTGTTCGGCCAGCCTGGCGATGGTGTCGCCGGAACCGGGCGAGCCCACTTCCTCATCCGGGTTCAACAGCACCGTCAGCTCGGCGTAGTCCTTCCAGCCGGCCGCCTTGAGAATCGCCAGCGAATGCAGGATCACCGCGATGCCGCCCTTGTCGTCGGCGATGCCGGGACCGTACAGGCGGTTGCCATCCAGCCTGATGGGCTGCGTCGCCAGCGTGTTCGGCCCGTAAACCGTATCCATGTGGGCAATCAGCATGATGCGGCGCTTGCCCGTGCCGGTGAACGTGCCCTTGACCATGGTGCCGGGGCCTTTGGTGACGGGGATGCGCTCGGTGCTGGCGCCCAGCGCCTTGAGCCGGCCTTCGGTGAAGCTGGCCATCTGCGCCAGGCCCGCCGCGTTGGCGCTGCCAGACTCGATCGACACCATGTCCTTGAGCGACTGGATCAGCGCGGGCTCGGCCGCGCGGGCAGCGTCCAGCAGTTGCGCATCGGCGGCGCGGGCGCTGCCGGCGGCACCGAGGGCCAGCGTGAGCGCGGCGACAGCGGTCTGGGTAAGTCGGCGCAGGGATGGCTGCATGAAGTCTCCTGTTGCTTGCATCGTTATTGTGGTCAGGCGGGTTGCCCGCCGAGCGACGATGCTAGCCCTTGCGCGCGCGGCAAGGTAGGATCAATCCCGCCAATTGGAATGCCGATCCCGCCATGCCTGACGCTGACCCCTCTGCCCTCCCCGCGCCGCCCGCCGGTTCCGACAACCCAGCCGCCAGCGGCGCTGGCCGCCCCGTGCCGCTGCACGTGCGCCTGCTATGGCTGCCGGAGGCCATGCCGGGCATGCTGTTCGGGGCGCTGGACGTGCTGCGCGCGGCGGCCGGGGTAGCCCGGCTGCAACGCCCGGATGCCGACCGCGACCTGAGCTGGAGCGTGATCGGCCCGTCGGGCCGCGCGCTCGCCCTCCCTGCCCTGGGCCTGGAGCCCGCGCGGCGGCGCCGGCGCGCCGCGGCGGATGGCAATGCGCTGGTGGTCATACCGGGACTGCTGGCACGCAACGCCCCGCACCTGGGCGAAATCGTCAGCGGCGCGACCCAGGCGCTGCGCTTGCTGGAGCGCCACGCGCAGGCGGGCGGCTGGATTGCCGCGGGGGCAAGCGGTATCGCCTTCGCCGCCGAACTTGGCCTGCTCGATGGCGCGCGCATGGGCGCGCCCTGGACCTTCCAGAGCTGGATGGCCAAGCGCTATCCCCGCTGCGATTTCTCCGCCAGTGAACCGATGAGCGTGCATCAGCGCGTGTTCGGCTGCGTCGCGCCGGCGCTGCAAACGGAGTTCATGCTGCGCGTGCTGGGCCACCTGCATGACCCGGACCTGGCGCAGACCTGCTCGCGCATGCTGCTGTACCAGGCCGAGCGCCAGCAGCTCACGCCGGAACTGGTGTCGCAACGCTGGCTCAGCAAGACCGCCGACAGCCCCGTCTATCGCGCCATGCGCTGGCTGCAGGCCAACGTCGATGCGCCGTACCGGCTGGCCCTGGTGGCGCAGGCGGCCGCCACCAGCGAGCGCACCTTGCTGCGGCATTTCCGGCAAGTCAGCGGCATGACGCCGCTGGAGTATCTGCACGGGCTGCGCGTGGAGCGCGCCAAGACCTTGCTGGAGGTGACGCTGCACGGCTCGCAAGCCGTGGCGGAAGCCTGCGGCTACAGCGATGCGGCGGCGTTCCGCCGGCTGTTCCAGCGGGCTACGGGGATGTCGCTGTCGAGCTATCGGGCGCGCTTCGCGCTGCGCTCGCAGCGGCGCTACTGGCGCGTGGAGGACATGCCGCGCACGGCCGGCGGCGCATGAGCGCATCGGGCGCACCAAGACAGGGGCCGCCGGCCGTGCGCGGCCCCACCGTCCAGGCTTCCAGGTTGCAAACGTCTGCTTAATTGCTCAGCACGATGCGATTGACCACATCCTCCACGCCATGCACGTACCAGGCATCCCGCTCGGCCTGGCGTTTCGCGGCTTCGGTGGTGGCATAGCCTTCAAGCGTGACCACCCGGTTTTCCGTACGTACCTGGATGCGGTCGGCATCGACGAACTGGTCTGTCTCCAGGACCAGCTTGAGCGCTTCCGTGACTTCGTCGTCGCGGTCGGTTTCCGCCGGGGCCACCACCAGTTCGTTGACCACGCAGCGGCAGCCACGCGACCACCAGGCCAGCACGCCGGCCAGCCGCATGTGCGACAGGCTGATCACGTGCCCCCGCAGCGTCACGACGCCGTCGACAACTTCGACCTCGATCTCGCCGCTGGACTCGCCAACGGCCTCGCGCACCGGCTCGATGCGCCCCTTGGTATGCGCGCAGATCCGGCAATTGCGGAAATCGATCGCCTGCAGCAGGCGCACGCAGATCGCATTGCGCAGCTCGCCGTCGCCAACCGCCGCGCCACCGTCGGCCACGCGCAGGTGATCGATTACCGCCGACACACCGTCGACACGGCGCACCGAGGCGGCAACGCGGCTCTTGTCGACAATATCGGGCACTTCGCCTTCGAGAATCAGCGCGCCGTCGCTCAGGCGCAGGTGGATGGTGGGATGGATGGAATGGCTGTGAAACGGCACGTGGGCGATGGCTGCCCTAGCCTGGGTCAGGACTGCTTCACTGCTATACATGATGTCTGCCTTATCTTTGAAGGTCTGGATATAGGAGACGGCGTTCCGTCCGGAAAACGCCCTCGCAGCCCCGCGCCGGTACCACGGTGCGAAACGGCGAATCTTCATTATAGGTAGCCAGGCTGGCTACGCCCGACCTGTTGCCAGGGCGGAGTGACGGACGCAAGCCAGCCCGCGCGAAACGCCGCTCAGGTCTCTACCGTGGCGTCCATGGTGATCTCGGCCTTGAACAGCTTCGAGACCGGGCAGCCCGCCTTGGCCGTTTGCAGTGCCTTCTCGACCGCGGCCTTGTCGGCACCCGGGACACGCACCTTCACGTCCAGGTGCACGGCGGTGATGGTGAAGCCCGAATCATCTTTGTCCAGGGTGACGGTGGCTTTGGTCGCGATGCTCTCGGCAACCATCTTGGCTTCGCCCAGGAACAGCGACAGCGCCATGGAAAAACAGCCTGCATGGGCCGCTCCGATGAGTTCCTCGGGATTGGTGCCCGGCCCGCCCTCGAAGCGGGCCTTGAAGCCGTACGGCGCGTCCTTGAGCACTCCGCTTTCCGCCGAGATGCTGCCCAGGCCGTCCTTGATGCCGCCCTGCCATTTAGCCGATCCGTACTTTTGCATGAGTGTTCTCCATGGTCGAAAAGCAATGTGGCGCAACCTTCGCCGCGCCGGGGGTGAGGCGGCAAGTGCCCGTCCGCATACTTCGGTGCAGCGTTGGTGCCGCAGGTATGGCCACCTGAGCTCACTGCCGCCGGCCGGGAAAAATCTTCCCCTAGAAGGCAAATTTCCTGAATTAACAGCTAACTCCATCAAATAAACGGACAATTCCCCTCAATTTATCGCAATTATCGGGAACCGAACCCTCCTTCGACTGCCTTACTTCCGCGGCGCGGCATCGGTGGATTGCTGCCGGGCCAAGCTGAATCACAATAGGACGCAATCCGGAAAACGGCCAGCAGCCTCGCTGCGAGCCGCCTGGCGGTCCGCGGCGAACGCGCAGCACCCATCACAATTGACCACCATCCAATCACAACAAAGGGAGAACGGATGTCATTGACTTCCAATAAATTGCCTGCCTGGACCTTGTGGCTGCCACTGGCAGCCTGGGCCATCCTCGGGGCGGGCATGGCGGCGCCTGGCCAGGCGCCGCTGCTGGTGCTGGCCGGCCTGGCGCTCGCGGGCTCGGTATTCGCGGCCGTGCACCATGCCGAGGTGGTAGCGCATAAAGTGGGCGAGCCGTTCGGCACGCTGGTGCTGGCGATTGCGGTGACCGTGATCGAGGTGGCGCTGATCGTCTCGGTGATGCTGTCCGCCGGCCCCGAAAAAGCCGGGCTGGCGCGCGATACCGTGTTCGCCGCGGCCATGCTGGTATGCAACGGCATCGTGGGGATCTGTCTTCTGGTCGGCGGCCTGCGCCATCGCGAACAGGCTTTCCAGGCACCGGGCGCCACCGCCGCGCTGGCGGTGCTGGCCGCGCTGGCGGTGCTCACGATGGTGCTGCCGAACTACACCAGCGCCATCCCCGGACCCATGCTGTCGCAATCGCAACTGGCCTTCGCGGGCATCGCCTCGCTGGTCCTCTACGGCAGCTTTGTGTTCGTGCAGACGGTGCGCCATCGAGACTACTTCCTTGTCGACGGCACCTCGGACGAGAGCGTGCACGCGCCGCCGCCGCCCGCGAAGATCGCGCTTGCCAGCGGCGGCATGCTGCTGGTTTGCCTGGTGGCGGTGGTCGGCCTGGCCAAGCTGCTCTCGCCCACGGTGGAAGCCGCGGTAGCCAGCGCCGGCGCGCCGCCGGCCGTGGTCGGCATCGTGATTGCCGCGCTGGTGCTGTTGCCGGAAGGCCTGGCCGCCTTGCGCGCCGCGCGCGCCGACCGGCTGCAGACCAGCATGAACCTGGCCCTGGGCTCCGCGCTGGCCAGCATCGGGCTGACCATCCCGACCGTGGCCATGGTCTTCATCGTGGTCGGCAAGCCGCTGATGCTGGGCCTGGGCCCGACCGAAACCGTGCTGCTAGCGCTGACCCTGCTGGTCAGCACGCTCACGCTGCATTCCGGCCGCACCACCATGCTGCAAGGCGTAGTGCACCTGGTCATCCTGGCGGCCTACCTGTTCCTGTCCGTCGTGCCCTGAGCGCCCTGAGCGCCCTGAGCGCCCTGAGCGCCCTGAACGCCCTGAACGCCCTGAACGCCGCTGACTGTGGCCCGCCATCGGGCCACCTGCCTCGCGACGCGAAGCGAGCCGTGAAGGTGTACCAGGCCG